>JBFIMP010000401.1:0-1502 GCA_041611635.1 Christiangramia sp. | reverse complement strand
AGCAAATTTTTTTGCAATCTTATTCGCAGCTTTTGCCAGGGCCTTGGTAGGGGCAATTCCAATACTAATTGGAATACCAGTTTTGCTTCGGACAGCTTTGATCATTTCTTTTCCATAAGCATTGAGATCAAAATGTTCTTCAAATCCTTCTAGCAGCAGAAAAGCCTCGTCGATAGAATAGATCTCAATGTCTGGGGTGAACCGGGAAAGTATGTTCATCACTCTTCTGCTCATATCTCCATATAGTGCATAATTGGAACTGTAAACATATACTCCATTTCTTTCAAATAGCTTTTCATATTGAAATGCAGGAGCACCCATGGGAATATCCAGGGCTTTAGCTTCATTACTACGAGCAATGATGCATCCATCATTATTGGAAAGAACTACCACCGGTTTATTTTTCAGGGATGGATTGAAAACTCGTTCACAAGAAGCATAAAAATTATTGCAGTCTACCAGAGCGTACATTATACATACTTGATTACGTTAGTCACTATTCCCCAGATGAGGAAGTCATTTTCTGCCGTAACCTTTATAGGCTGATATTTCTGGTTCTCAGCAACTAACCAGATCACCTCCTTTTCAATTTTGATACGCTTTACGGTAAACTCACCATCAATAAAACAGACTGCTATTTTACCGTTACGCGGTTCCAAGCCTTTATTGATAACCAAAAGATCACCATGTTCTATCCCGGCACCGGTCATGGAGTCACCTTCAACTCTACCAAAGAAGGTTGCGTCTCGATCCTTGATAATTTCAGAGTTCAGATCTATGGACTTATCCAGGTGATCATCGGCAGGCGAGGGGAAGCCTGCGGTTATACTTCCTACAAAGGGAAAATTGAATATTCCAGGTATGGCTAAATGAAGCAATATTTTCATGCTTCAAATATATGTATTGGATTAATTCCAATAAATAGGAATTAATCCAATTTATTAACTAAAATCCATTCCAGAGGATAAATCAATTTTATTCGGTTCGTCTAAATCTTTGGCAGCTTGCTCAAATCTTTCCTTGGTGGACTGCTCCACCAATTCTTCTGGCAAACCATGTAGGAAATAGGTTTCTGGTTGTGCAGATTTTATTCCGCCATTATTTTGGACACTTGAAGAACTCTGCGCATGTAATGAATGAATATTCCTAGTAATAAATAATTGGTTTTTTGCTCTAGTCATTGCAACATATAATACTCTTCTCTCTTCCTCGACTTCATCAATATTTCCAAGTGTCCAGGATGATGGAAATGCCTTTGGAGATACATTCAGGACAAAGCAAACGTCAGATTCAAGACCTTTTGCGGAATGAATTGTAGAAATTATTACATGATCTTTATCCTCTGACCTATTTATAAATGAATCAGCAAGAACTGGAGAGTTATTGATGTCAGTTGCATTATCTAAAGTACACTCGGTAATAAACTCTCCTAAAGTGGAATAGTTTTTAGCAAGGATACCTAATACAGGAAAATCTCCCTTTCTTTTATTTTCCCAGTCTTT
>JBFIMP010000400.1:0-1507 GCA_041611635.1 Christiangramia sp. | reverse complement strand
TGATTTCAAAACTTATAAAAATTTAATTTATGAGAATACTTTCCCTCTTATGCTGTGTTTTCTTTATTCAAATTAGTCTGTGTGCGCAGGAGATCGGG
The DNA here is from genome assembly GCA_041611635.1 of Christiangramia sp. Classification (GTDB taxonomy): domain Bacteria; phylum Bacteroidota; class Bacteroidia; order Flavobacteriales; family Flavobacteriaceae; genus Christiangramia. The sequence continues at coordinate 1,409 of JBFIMP010000400.1, read as the reverse complement.
GTAATGACCTACAACATTAAATACGCTAATGAAAACGATGGCGAGAACAGCTGGTCTAAGCGCAAGGACTGGATCACTAAGCAGATACGGTTTTATGAACCCGATGTTCTGGGAGTGCAGGAAGCCCTGAAATCTCAACTGGATCATTTTACTGATAATACCGCTGGCTATAAAGTGCTTGGAGTAGGCAGGGATGGACAGGATAAAGGCGAATACAGTGCGATTTTATATAAACAGGAGAAATTTGAGGTATTGAAGTCAGATACATTCTGGCTTTCGGAAACACCCGATAAAATAAGCAAAGGCTGGGATGCGGCCCTGAACAGGGTCTGTACCTATGCTTTATTTGAAGATAAGGCTTCTAAAAAAAAGTTCTGGATCTTTAATACTCATTTTGACCATATGGGAGAGAAGGCAAGATTAGAAAGTTCAAGGCTCATCGTTCAGAAAATAAAAATGATGACCAAAGAAGATCATCCTGTTTTACTCATGGGAGACTTCAATCTTGAACCCGAGACTAAAGGGGTAGAGGTCATTCTGGATTATCTGGATGATTCCAAAAGAGAAGCTGAATTCACCTTCGGTCCCACTGGAACCTTCAACGGCTACAATTTTTCTGAACCGGTGACTCGACGAATCGATTATATTTTCATCAATGATAAAGTTGAAGTAGAAAAGTACGCCGTAATTAGCGATTCGAAGGATCTAAAATATCCGTCAGATCATTTGCCTGTTCTGGTAAAGGCGAAACTCCTGGAATAAACTTAAGCTGGGATAAAAAAAAGCCCTGGCAACTTGCCGGGGCTTTTTTAATTTCAGATTAATTATTATGCTTTGGGTTTCTCATTTTCCTGGGAAAGCTCAATCATTAAGCCAATTTCCTGCAGTAGCTTTTCATTGTTACCGTCATAACCTACAGATTTGAAATTGATCTTTCCTTCAGGACCAATGATGATCTTTGTGGGGATTCCGTTTATTCCATAATCTGAGACTACGGAAAATTCACGACTACCTTCGGCAACCGGATCATCCATAAGTACGTGGAAAGTATAATTGTTTTCCTCAATGAATTCTGAAACATCACTTTTTCTGTTATCTCCATTTTCCCAGGTGTTCACAAAATAGAATTCTACATTCTCATTTGCCTGGTACTTTTCCACCGCTTTCTGCATTCCCGGAAATGATTGTTTGCAAGGTCCACACCAGGTTGCCCAGAAATCAAGGATGACTGTTTTTCCTCTTAATTCAGCTAAAGCGATTTCATTTCCTTGCAGGTCTTGTAATTTAAACGAAGGAGCTTCTTCATTCAACATCCTTTCTTTTAATTCTTCCCTCTGGTTTGCTAAAGCTTCTTCCTTTAGTGAACTCATGTGGTTTTCGAAATTCTCCTCTGGATTTACTTTCTTGTA
>JBFIMP010000399.1:0-1553 GCA_041611635.1 Christiangramia sp. | reverse complement strand
ATCGAAGATGGAGAGAACGGAATTCTGGTTGAGTCCAATGATCCTGCAGCAATGGTGGGAGCCATTGAATCTCTGATAAAGGATCCTGATTTGGCGAATAAATTAAGTTGTAATGGAAGAGAGAAGGTAAAATCTTACGATTGGGAAAGGGTTAAGTCACTTTGGCTAGATTTGCTGACCTAAAAATTATATATTTACCCGAGAGAAAACCTAACCAGTAATGTCTCAAAAGCCCCTGTTCCATTTTGAAATTTCAGAGCGTAAAGTGCTGCTGCGACTTTTCGATATGGTGGCGGTTTTACTTACCCTTTCTGTGGTAGGAATTATATTTAAATTCGATTACTTCAGGATAGATACCAACAACTGGAGCTGGACCCTGGTGTTTCTTATCTATCTTAACCTCTTTGGAAACATCTTTGAACTTTACGATCTTCAAAAAGCCGATCGATTTGATAGTGTGGTCAAGAACGTGTTGCTAACCACCAGTCTTACCGTACTATTCTACATGTTAACCCCGTTTTTCACGCCAAGTTTACCGGAGAACAGATTGCAGATCCTTTTCTTTTTTCTTTCTGTAGCCGGCGCACTTTTGGTCTGGAGGTCATTATACATCAGTTTGATCTCATCTCCCAGGTTCTACAAAAGGGTACTTGTAGTTGGGGATTCTTTCGATATTAAGCTGATCGCCGAATCTCTTCAGAATTCAGATCCCAATTATTTTGTTGTAGGGTATATCAATACAGATCACAAAATTAAAACGGATTTCGACAGAAGTAATCTTATTCGCTTTGAGGTGGATGAGCTACAGGAAGCAATAAAGAAGCATCATATTAATGAAGTTGTGGTCGCCAGTGCTTATCAAAAAGGCTTGATGCTGACCCTGTATAACCAGCTAAGTGAACTTCTGAAGAAGGGTTTTCCTATTCGTGATTATACTCATGTTTATGAAGAAGTCACCCGTAGAATTCCGGTTCAGAATGTGGATAAGGATTTTTACAGGTATTTTCCTTTCAGCCGGAGTAATCAGAATAAATTCTATATGCTGGTATTTCGCGTTTTTGATATTCTGGTGTCTATTGTTGGCATTCTGTTCGGAATAATTATTAGTCCATTCATTATTATTGGGAATCTTTTGGGAAACCGGGGTGAATTATTCTATAGCCAGGAAAGAGTGGGTAAAAATGGGGAGGTTTTTAAGATCGTGAAATTAAGAACTATGACCAAGGATGCGGAAGCTTTGGGGCCGCAGTACGCTCAAAAGGATGATTATCGCATCACGAAATTCGGTCGGTTTTTAAGAAGATCAAGACTGGATGAGATCCCGCAATTCTATAATGTTCTAAAGGGAGATATGAGTATGATTGGTCCCAGACCGGAAAGGCCCGTGTTTGTCAAGGAACTTTCTGAACTTATACCCTTTTATGAGACCAGGCATATTATAAAACCCGGGCTTACCGGTTGGGCGCAGGTTATGGCCAATTATGGTGATTGTCATGACGACAGCCTGGAAAAATTACAATACGATCTCTACTATATTAAACACCGCGGAATTT
>JBFIMP010000398.1:0-1568 GCA_041611635.1 Christiangramia sp. | reverse complement strand
TCACGGCAGCAAATTAATACTAAATAATATGTTTAGATAAAATTTTCCGAACTAATCCACATCCGGATTGGTTGCTGCAAAAACCCCATCAGAATTTTCCATTGCAACCCAGGCGTGCAAGGTCCAGGCTTGAACTCCCTCATTATAAACCCACACGTCTTTATCTCCCAAAAACCCTTCGGGAGCAGGGTCACTGGAAGGTCCAAAAATCAAATATTCAACAGCTACAAACTGCATTCCTTCATCTGTGGCCACATAAAGTAAAGCTTCGGGTTTTTCCATCTCAAATTTGTTATCTGCCAAGTCTGGATTTAAGAAATGCATCCCCATTCCAGGGATATGGTCAGTAACCTGTGTGTTCCAACCTTGGGCTTGGGCTACCTGAAAATTTCTAAACTTTTGTGTTTTTTTGGTCAGTCGATCTACTTGATCCTGCCACGTTTCATAATGGATTCCTTGTTTTAACTCTGCCGATCCCAATTCCTGATTAACAATTTCTGAATTAATTTTTATTTCCTCAGTACTACAGGAAACCAACATCATAGTAATAAAAAAAACAGCAAATCCATTGTTAAATGTAACTACTGAACAAACTCCTTTTAATAGATTGAAATTTCTCATAATATATAATTTTTGGTTAATAATATCCCGAACTACTTAACGCTCATTGAGCAGTTTATAAATAATCTTACGAACTGATTTTTGAGATATCTATTTTGTGAGGAAAGTTTCATAAAATTAGACACTGATTTTCTTCTAAAACATAGGGGAAATCACTTAAAACTTGTGGAAATAGCTTTCAAGTAGATTCTAAGGTAAAAATAGGTAAAGATCGAAATGTAGATACAGGTCCTCCTAGTATTGAGATTAGGAGTAATATTTTAAGAAAAAACTATCTTTTATGCAGCCTTAGATTAGCATTTTTAGGCTTCAAGGTGATTAAGGGTAAAATTTCTATTGGAGAAGATTTCTCCTGGATCTTATATTTTGAAATCAACTCAGTAATTGCAAGTATCATTTCGAACATCGCAAAATTGTTCCCGATGCATTTTCGCGGTCCTGCACCAAATGGAGCATAAAAAGGAGTGTGCAAATAAGGGTCTGAATCTGAAAACCGTTCCGGATCAAATTTCTCAGGATCTTTCCAATGAGATTTATGTTTATGGATCTCGTGAAAAGAAAATAATAAATTAGAGCCTTTCGGAAATTTCATGCCTTCAAACTCATCTTCCTCTCTATTAATCCTATCTATAAAATAAGCCGGGGGATACAGGCGCATGGTTTCTTCGATCACCTTCTTGGTAAAGCTACAAGCCTGAATGAATTCCATGAGAGAATTGGTTTCCTGCTTCGCTTTTACCACTTCTTCGAAGATCAGTTCCTGTGATTCCGGATTTCTGGCCAATAATTCAGCTGCAAAGGTGAGCGCATTTGAGGTGGTTTCATGGCCAGCTGTGAACAAGATCAAAATCTCATCTATCAACTGCTCCTCATCCATTTCATTACCGTCCTCGTAACGAGCGTCGAGAAGCATATCCAGAAGATCATCTTCTCGAACCCCGCTCTCT
>JBFIMP010000397.1:0-1570 GCA_041611635.1 Christiangramia sp. | reverse complement strand
TTTCTGGCGCCAGGCTTCCCGGGAGGCAATCCAGCAGGATATCTCCTTTTTTCAGGGCTTTCTTTAAGTCGGTTTCGATTTTGTTTTCCGGCAGCTCAAAACATTCGATCTGAATACTTCGGGAAGATCCTTTTTTGATCCATTCTGCCATCTCGCGGGCATTGGCCAGGTTTCGGTTTAGAATAAAGATCCTGGGAATCACCTCGCTGAATTCTGCGAGCATGAGCCCGGCGGCCCGGGCGATTCCCCCGGCGCCAGCAATGAAAATATGATACTGCCTGTCCATATTTAAAGTTAAGTAATTTTCGGGCTGGATTGACTGGGGGAAAGCTAATTAATGAGACGTCATATTTTGACGCTATCTATTGATTAATTTGTAATGAACCTTTAAATTCACAGGATGAATATCTTATACCTCCACGGACTCAATAGCAAACTAAGCCCTGAAAAAAGACAAATCCTTGAGCAATACGGAAAAGTCTACGCGCCAGACATCGATTATGAATCCGCACATATTCAGCCTTTGGAGATCCTTCAAAAGTTTCCAGAGACCCATTTTAATGTCGTAATCGGCAGCAGTATGGGTGCTTTGAATGCCTTCATTATTTCAGAAAATATAGGCAGACCTGCCCTCCTTTTTAATCCGCCCCTGAAAAAGTACAGGCCTCTAAAATTTGAATCCTATCATACTAAAGGCTTACACCCAAAGCAAATTTTCCTGGGAGGAAGTGATGACATTGTAGATCCTGCCGATACCTTAAAATTCCTGGGAACCTATAGAGCTGCAGATCTTAGCATAAAGTTAGACCAGGAAAATGGACATCGAATTCCTATCCGTATTTTTGATGAACAGGTTGCCCGTTTCTTTTCCGGTATTTGTTATTAAAACTAGAGCGTGTCTGTACGCCAAAGTTTAAAACGAACTATAAAAATTAATTCTTTTTCACTGAAATATTCAATAAGGTCCTGATCCCGCTTTTTTTCATAAACTCTCTGGCATTAAAGTCAAAGCAAATATCCCGATGAAGTTTTTATCCTAAATTTGGCGCTACTAAATACGGTATGAAAAGAAGTTTAGTAAGATATAGAAATACTGCTTTTGGAAGGTTTGTTTTTCGCCATCAAAAGTACGCTCCCATTCTTTTTTTTATGGGTGGTTTCATTTTTGATACCCTAACCTTAGGCCGAATAGATCGTATTTATGATACGGTGGTACTCTGCTCGCATATGACCTTATTATCCATAACGCTTTATTTGTTTAATACCGTGGATGAAGACAAGTGGGAAGGTACTTTTATCGAACGTTATTCCGAATATTTACCGCTAGCCATACAGTTCTTCTTTGGCGCACTTTCAAGTGCTTTTGTTATCTATTTTTTCAGAAGTGTGTCCATGTCAAAATCCATGTTTTTTTTCATTCTGCTGGTTCTGCTTTTATTTGCGAACGAGTTTCTTAAAAAGAAGATCTCCAACAAATACCTTCAGTTCAGTGTTTATTTTTTTATAAGTTTCACCTTTTTCACCTTTATTATTCCCACGCTGATCAAGGAAATGAATACCTTTATTTTTA
>JBFIMP010000396.1:0-1578 GCA_041611635.1 Christiangramia sp. | reverse complement strand
TTGAAAATCCTTGTTTGTTTTGGCACCCGTCCCGAAGCCATAAAAATGGCACCTATTATCCAAGAACTCAGAGATCAAAAACTAGATTTTGAAATTTGTGTTACAGCGCAACATCGGGAAATGCTGGACCAGGTGCTTAGTTTTTTTGACATTAAACCCGACTATGACCTTAATTTGATGAAACCTGGGCAGAGTCTTAATTCATTAAGTGCTTGTATTTTAGAGGAAATCGATAAGGTCCTTGAAAAATGTAAGCCAGGCATGGTCTTAGTACAGGGAGACACTACGACTGCATTTATTGTTGCCTTATCTGCTTTTAACCGGCGAATAAAAATTGGGCATATAGAGGCAGGATTACGTACAAGAAATTTAGGATCTCCTTTTCCTGAAGAAGCCAATCGTCAATTGATTAGTCGAATTGCAGATCTTCATTTCATACCTACAGCCTCGGCAGGAGCTAATATACTAAGGGAATCAATCCCAAAGGATAAGATCATTTTAACAGGAAATACAGTCATTGATGCCCTCTTTACAGGATTATTAAAACTACAAAAAGGGTATATGAATGATGAAATTAAAAGTCTGAAGCAAATTCTTAAAAAGGGTAAAAAAATGATTCTTGTAACCGGGCATCGAAGGGAAAATTTTGGTAGTGGCATTGAGGAATTATGTAGAGCCCTCCTCGAGATTTCCTTATGGGAAGGAGTTCAGATTATTTACCCCGTTCATTTAAATCCAAAGGTTAAAGAATCGGTACATGCTTTGTTAAGTCAAATACCGGGAATATTTTTGGTTGAACCCGTAACTTACCCCACCTTTCTCTGGTTAATGCAACGTACAGATCTTATAATTTCAGATTCAGGAGGCATTCAGGAAGAAGCCCCCAGCCTTAAAAAACCGGTAATTGTAACCAGGAAAACTACAGAGCGAACTGAAGCTTTGGAAGCCGGATTTTCATTTCTCGCGGGAACATCCCGGGAAAAAATAATTAATATTGCAGAACAAGTCCTAAAAAATCCGCCTGATTATTTTGGCTTTGAAAATCCATATGGGGATGGTTCAGCATCTAAAAAAATAGTTGAATTTTTAAAGAAGATGGATGTCTGAAAACAACAAGAAAATATTGGTATTGGCAGAATCTATAGATGTGGATGATAGTAGTGGCTCAAAGGCCAACGTCGCTCTTATTCAAAACCTTCATAAAGCCGGGTTTGAAGTGAGGGTTTATCATTACACGCTAAAAAAAATGGAGATGGGAGATATTCCCATTTATGCCATCCAGGAAAACCGAAAAACCATTTTATTTTTTTTAAGTCGTGTAGAACGCTATTTAAGGTATTGGTTTGACTTGAAGATCCATAAGAATATCGAACAGCTATTTGGTTTTTCCTTTACCCTTTTAAACGACAGAAACAGTATAGCTGCGGGATTACGGAAAATTAAGGATTTTGAACCAGAAGTAATTCTTACCCTAAGCAAAGGTGGGAGTTTCAGACCGCATCATGCTATGCTCAAAGTACCTAAGTGGCATGCCAAATGGATAGCATATATTCATGATCCCTATCCATTCGCCTGCTA
>JBFIMP010000395.1:0-1627 GCA_041611635.1 Christiangramia sp. | reverse complement strand
TAATTGCCTCTTTTAGAGCCACAATTAAATCATCAGAATCTAAGGAACAATCCCAACCAATTTCTTTAGCCTTCAAATCTTTCCACGGAGTCCTATCGGAAATAATAACCGGACATCCAGACGAAAAAGCTTCAAGAATGGAGTGTCCAAAATTTTCTCCTTCTGATGGCATGATGAAAAAATGATAATCCTGTAATATGAACGGCACTTCAGCTCCAACTACACTTCCTTTGTATTTAACGATTACATTGGCAGGCAGCGCGTCGATCACCGCTTCACATTCCTTCCAATATACCTGATCGTAAATAGGACCATAAATATCATAAACTATTTTCAGTTCAGATTTTACGTCGGATAAAGCATTAAGAGCGGTTAGGGTTCCCTTTTCCTGCGCCACTCGTGCTACAGAAATAAATCTGACATGTTCTCCTATACTTCTTGTTTTAAGTCCTTTTGACTTGATCTTTCTTGGCAGGTTTGGAGCTACTTTAATATCCCGATATTTTCTTATCTCCTTGTGAATTGCCGCAGCTTCATCTTCATTAGTGGCATGAAAATTAATTTTATTATAAATAGAAAAGAAATTCATCAGTGAAAGAAAAGATTTTTTCTTAAACGGTTTTACCGAAAAGGCCTGAGAATTGAGCATTCCTCTCGCAGCAACGAGAATAGGTTTATCTGAGTTCCTCAAAAGCCAAACAGGAATTACAGAAAAATATAAGGAATAAATTCCGTTAATGTATGCAGTGTCAAAATTGGTTGAAGCTATAAGTTCTTTCAAGTATTTTTTATTAAGATTTTGGCTTGATACGTAATGAACACTTACCTGCTCGTCGAGTTTATTCCATTTATTCGATTGAACATTTGTATATGGATCTTTTTCGCAATAATCCGTATCCCTGGTAACGATCAAAAATTGAAACTCCTCATTAAGATGGGCGATAAGGTTTGCAACCGAGCGTACGGGGCCACCAGATCTCGTGCCCGGCAAATACCAGTCGATAAAAACAAGAATTTTCTTTTTATGCATTTGCCACTTCCTTATAAAGTTGGAGATATTGTTCAGCGATCTCATCCAATTGAAAACGTTTTACATTTTCGAGGCCCTTTCGAACAAGCTCATCGCGGTAGTCTTCTTCCTCTATGATCTTTAATATTCCTTGTCGAATCTCTTCCGGACTTTTGGGATCCACAAAACAGGCTCCTTTTCCTGCAACTTCGATCATAGGCTCAATTGCTGAGGTCAAGACCGGCCGTCCTACGGCCTGGGCTTCTATAACAGGCATTCCAAAGCCTTCGTAAAGGGAAACAAAACTAACCAGATCACATTCTTCGTATGCTATTTTTATTTCTGAAAATGGGAGATTTTTTTTGTTTATATAATCAATTTGTGAATTTTCAAGTAAAACAGTTTGTTGTTCAGACAGCTCTCCAATAATTAAAAGCCTAGATTTTATATTTTCTAAGGCCTTTATAGTTCCTTCGAGATTCTTATTTGGTTTTGTTCCTATCTGAAGAATTAAAGGTTTCTCACTGTTAAAGTTCTTGGGGTGGAATTCCAGAATAGAATTCACCGGATTGTGAATAACTCTTATTTTATGCTTACTGAAAGGAATTAATTTAGATC
>JBFIMP010000394.1:0-1639 GCA_041611635.1 Christiangramia sp. | reverse complement strand
CCATACCTCCTCTTATACTTGTGTTGCAAATGTGCATATGCTCGTAGAAGCTTATAAGGATAAGAAATTTGCTGACGTTGTTAATAATGCCAATTTGGTGACTCCTGATGGAATGCCTCTTGCAAAAGGGATGCAATTACTTTATGGAGAACAGCAGGACAGGGTAGCCGGAATGGATCTTCTTCCTGATCTTTTGCGAAAATCGGAAAAAGAAGGTTTGTCCGTTTATTTTTATGGGGGAACCCAAGAAATGTTGAAGGCTACGAATACCTTTTGTAAATCGAAATATCCTGGTCTTAAATTAGCCGGGTTACATAGTCCTCCTTTCAGAAGTCTATCAAAGACAGAAGAGGAAGAAATCGTAAGGGAAATTAATGAGAGTGATGCTCGCTTTGTTTTTGTGGCCTTAGGTTGTCCAAAGCAGGAGAAATGGATGGCCTCCATGAAAGGCAGGGTGAATGCATGTATGATAGGATTAGGAGGAGCACTACCTGTAATGATTGGCATGCAAAAAAGAGCTCCAAAATGGATGCAGGATGCTTCCCTAGAATGGCTATATCGTTTGGGACAGGAGCCAAAAAGATTGTTCAAAAGATATTTTTACACCAATGCGTTATTCCTATATTTATTCTCGAAGGAATATTTAAAAACTAAACTTAAGATTGCTAACTCTTAAGCTCTTCCCTACAATAGCTTTCCAAAACTAACCTGAAATATGAAAAGATCAGATCTTATCATCCCGATTTCTATTGTATTGCATTTAATCATTATAGATTTTACTCTAAGGTATTATCTGCCTGCAGCTTTTTTTGATACAATTACTATTTTATCATATTGTATGGGCTGGTTATTGGTAGCCTATTCAATGAATTTTTATCCAACAGCGAGAAAGGAGAGCTTTTTCGCTAAATTTCATAAATTTCTGCAGGTTTTCTTTCTTTTTAGCCTGGCTTATTTCACCATTCTTGCTTTCAAAGGTTACCAGGTGCAAGCGAAAATGCAAATTTATATTCTAGGTCATCTTTTTTTAAACCTTTTGCTTTTCAGAATATTCTTCTTCTATACTCGGAGCAAATGGAGATTATTAGGAGGAAACTCGGTTAGTGTTGTGGTGCTGGGAAGAGATAGTAATTTAAAAATGATTAGGAGTATTTTTGATACTCCGGAGTTGGGATATCGGTACTTTGGTTATTTTCATAAAAGTCCATCGGAAAGTCCAACCTATCTGGGGGGAATTAGTGATGCTTTTGACTATATTCTTAAATATAATATTGAAGAGATCTATTGCCTGGCCTCCCAGTTAAACAAGACCCAGTTAAATGAGGTCATCAGGTTTGCAGATAATAACCTTATAAAAGTAAAGATCATCCCCGATAACAAGGAGATCTTCACCCGGGCCATGGATGTTGAATTATTTAATTATATACCTATTCTTAACCTGAGAAAATCACCTTTAGAATCTCCTGTCGCGGGGTATGGTAAACGGGTATTCGATATCATCTTTTCAGGTCTGGTGATCCTGGGAATATTATCCTGGCTGGTGCCGGTCATGTATATTCTTATTAAACTGGAATCCCCGGGACCGCTCTTCTTTAAACAAAAGCGTTCAGGCTTAAATAATGAATCTTTTTACTGTTAT
>JBFIMP010000393.1:0-1645 GCA_041611635.1 Christiangramia sp. | reverse complement strand
TCTGCATTTTGGAGCGCATATAAGGAACCTGGTTTTAAGTCCCGACTATGATAAGGATATTCTTTTAAAAGGCTTGCTAAAGAGCGTAGAGGATGCCAATAGATTAGGCTTTTCTAAAACCCATGTACATATTAACGGGGATCTTATAGAATCCTTTTCCGGACTGAACCACATTAACAGTTGGCAAAGTATGGATAAGAAATTGATAGGCGCAAATGCGGTGATGCTTTGTACTGACCTGTTAGAAAAAGCCCTGAGAGAGATCAAAAATTTAGGGGCGGTTAAGATCGTAGCAGGAAACCATGACCGATTAAGCAAAAATAATGATGAAGATGTAAAAGGCGGGGCGGCTGAACTGATCGCCTGGGGGTTAAGGCTGAAAGGTTTTGACGTGGAATTTCACCCGTATATCATTACGCATTTAGTCGATGGGATCAACCATATAAATCTCCACGGGCATTGCGGAATAAGTAAACGTTCTACCTCAGATATTATCTGGAAGTATGGCGAAAAGGGATATTTCAATTTTGTATTTGAAGCGCATTTGCATAGCCTAATCGAGAAGTTAAGCGCCACCGCTAAAGATAAGTTTCAACTGATAAAAGATGATAGCATAGACCATAGGAGAATGACCTTGCAGAGTTTCTTTACCGGAAATTACTATTCAGAAACCTTAGGCTTTTTATCCAATTCAGGCTATATGCTTGTGTGGGATAATGGCAATAGAAAACCAGTAACCTTAAACGGAACAGTATAAATGAACAGCCAGCAAAAGTATTTTGAATCAGATCCCGAAGTGGAGTATTTGAACTTTCCGAAGTTAGGAAAAGATAGTATTGTAGAAAAAGTAGTCAGTAAATATCAGGAGCGTTCCGAGGTGGGAATAAAGAAATACAATACCACCTTAGACCGTAAAGATTTAAACCTATTGGACTGGCTCAACCACTTACAGGAGGAATTAATGGATGCAACCCTGTATATCGAGAAACTTAAAGAAGATGTCAACCAATAACCAATATTGTCAACAATTAGAGTTTTACGGTGAACGGTGTAAAAAAATGTGTGCTGTTTGCTTGGAAGTGAACGGAGAAGATTTCTATGAACTTAAAGAGGAATCTGAATTTAAAATAACAGGTAAAATTAATTAATAATGATGAATAAATTAAAATCACTAATTGCCGAGTATAGCAAATACTTATTGTTTGCTGAAATGTTAATCGCTTTTTTATTAGGGGCGTATTTATTATTCTTTCCTGAAAACCTATGGCACGTTTTTGTGCGCGGGATCGGAATCTTATTCTGTGCCGAAGGGGTAAGGGTATTTAATAAATGGTATAATAGTTAAAATATAATGTTATGAAAGATATAATTTGTAAAGGTGGCACTAGGGAAGGATAATTCAGCGATTAGTAATGGATTACTAATCTCAGGAGGCAGGGAGAGTAAAGTCTGAAAAGTCTTGAGACAGGGCTTTCAAATCCTGAACTGCCTCCTTTTTCAAAACATAAAAAACCCCGACTTGTAGGGAAGCCGAGGTTGATTATAACAATTAACTAAAAAAACCAATTCAATTATGAAAACGATCAAATATAACATTTATTTTAGACCTAACCGTTAAAAATGCAGAAAAAGTTTAGTGTGGGAG
>JBFIMP010000392.1:0-1660 GCA_041611635.1 Christiangramia sp. | reverse complement strand
TTTGTTCCAATTATTTCATCCTGTAATTCCTGCTTTATTAGTTGAGGCGCCGAATAACAAAAAAGTCCGTTCTGTTGACCCAATTTAGCGATAGAATTTAGCAAAAATCCTAAATCTCCAATCTGTTCAAAATCTGGTCTAAACTTCAGTAAAATCTTGCCCTTAATACCACCTACATCTGTGCTCATTCTCCAGGTTGGGTACTGTACCTCCCGGTTCACCTTCACAAAGGGCAACTGGTCAATGTAGCCAATCTTTTCAGAGAAATAGCCTGTTTTAATTGCATAAGTAGCCAATATTAAATCCTGGTGGAAGATCTGCGGCAAGGCATCTATGTTAAGATTATCTTCAAACTCCTCTTCACACCAGGTGATGACCTCATCGGGGAACTTTTCCGCTAAATACCACAGAGCTTCAGGAAGCCCCTCTGATGCAATCTTTAACGATTCACCTTCATAGGTAATACGGCGAACAGATTTTCCTTTTTTGTGAATCAATTGTATCATTCAGCCTTTCTGAAAATATACCTGTTTTCCCCAACCCCGAATTTTTCCCTGGCACAAGGTATCTCATGATAAATTTGTTCTACTCTATCAAAATCGGTCCCTCGTTCCAGTCTTGTGATCGAATCAGCTCCATTCTTTTTTAGTTCATTTTCAATCTGAGATGGGGTTAATCGCGTATTAATAGGAACCATCACATGGTCCAGCATATAAAATATTCTATTAGCAGGAATGTTGAGTGACTTTAAAATTCCACGGGCAAAATTCTTATCCACATTTTTCATTATCGCTCTAAGGATTTCAATTTTATCCCAGAAAATCCCACCTGGATTTTCAATTAGATAAAGCCATCCGTAACCTCCGGGCTTTAGAACACGTGTCAACTCAGCTACCCCCTTTCTCCAATCTTCTGTATGGTGAAGAACTCCATTGCTAAAAACTATATCAAAACTGGAATTTTCATAAGGCATTTCAAGAACCGAGCCCTCATCAAAACTAATTCCATTTAACTCTGCGATATTTACTCTTGCCCTGGCATCTTCAATACCAGTCCTTGAATAATCTATGCCCACAGCCTCTTTTACGCCAAGCAATTTCCAGGCAGCAGTATATCTACCTCCCCCACAACCCTGGTCTAATAACCGACTTCTATTTAGATTCGGTAATTTCACATTATTTCTTTTTAAACGCACTTCCAGTAAATTCCTGGCTTCTCCAAAATAAGAATGATGGTCAAAGTCCTTAAATAAATTGCCATAGTGATCACCGGTTTGTTGTTTCACTTCCTCCGTGAAGTGTTTTTCCTGGTTTATTAATTCTTCGGGTTTTATCAGATTTTTGAAGGCAGGAGAATTAATCAGATTTTCAGAATATGCTAATACATTGAGCAATTCCCTGCTAAACCACCGGATAGCTTTTTCCTTATTTTGAATATTCTTTTCAAACGCCTCAAAAAGATATGGAACACTTAGGGTTCTCACGTAGTTATAGAAAGCTGTATCAGGCAAATCTCCTAGGAAATTAATTAAGCGAATTGGAGCCTCCCCATAAATTTTAGTTTCCGTGCAATGCGCAATTTCATTTATATTTTCTAGAGTCCTGATGTCCCTGTTTTCAGATAGTAAAGATTCCCTCATTTTTTATTTCTAAATTCTCTA
>JBFIMP010000391.1:0-1702 GCA_041611635.1 Christiangramia sp. | reverse complement strand
GCAAAAAAGCATGATCTAATTCTGATCATTGATAACTGTTTTGCCACACCTTATATTCAGAACCCAATAAAATTTGGAGCTGACCTGGTGATTCATTCGGCTACCAAACTGATAGACGGGCAGGGTAGAGTGCTTGGTGGAGTTACCGTGGGGCGGGAAGATCTTATCAGGGAGATCTATTTGTTTAGCAGGAATACCGGGCCGGCACTTTCACCATTTAATGCCTGGGTCTTATCAAAAAGCCTGGAAACCTTATCGGTTCGGCTGGAAAAACATAGTGAAAATGCCTTAAAAGTGGCCGAGTTTCTGGAGAAAACCGATCAGACTGAAAATGTGAAATATCCGTTTTTAAGATCTCATCCGCAATATGAGGTTGCAAAAAAACAAATGAGATTGGGTGGTAATGTGGTAGCCTTTGAGATTAAAGGAGGTATAGAAGCTGGCCGGAGATTTATCGATAAACTTCAGCTTTGCAGCCGTTCGGCAAATCTTGGGGATACCCGTACCATAGTGACGCATCCGGCTTCGACCACACATAGTAAACTGAGTGAAAACGAACGCCTTGATGCAGGAATCAGTGACGGACTTGTAAGGATCTCGGTTGGACTGGAACATATAGATGATATAATTAATGATTTAAAAAACGCATTGAAGAATTAGAGAAAGCAAAGGGAAAATATTTTTATATTCGTCCCATGCTTTCCAAAAAGACCAAGTACGGAATTAAGGCACTGGCGTATATCGCCAGGAAAAAGGACAGGAGACCGGTCCAGGCTTCAGAAATTTCAGAAAGTGAGAATATTTCACAGAAGTTTCTTGAAAGTATATTGCTCGAATTGAGAAAATCGGGCTTCCTGGGGTCTAAAAAAGGCAAGGGCGGGGGTTACTACCTCATCAAGGAGCCAGATGAGATCAGGATGACCGCGGTGATCAGGGTGCTGGAAGGACCCATCGCAATGGTTCCTTGTGTAAGCCTTAATTATTACGAAAAATGTGATGATTGCCCAGATGAAAAAAACTGTTCTGTTCATAAACTTATGATACAGTTACGAGATGCTTCACTGAATGTACTTGGCGAAAACACTTTAGAGGATATTGCCTTTTCGCAATAGATAATAGTGTTAAAATAAGAATTTTATTTAAAAAATAATTGGTGTTTAAACAAGTGAAGTCTAGTTTTGCTTAAAACCTAGTAAACCGATAGGATTATAGTTTTATGGAAGTGACTTTGGAAAAAAGAGGCATTATGAGAAAGTATTCAGCAAAAGAGTTAAAAGCCCTGAACAGCCAGCTTAAAGGAATAGACCCATCAGAAGTTATTAGATGGGTGCTGATGAATAGCAAAAAACCGGTCATTACAACAAATTTCAGGCCCTATGAAGCCGCGATTTTACATGCCGTTGTAAGCGAAAAACCAGATAGCACAGTCGTTTGGTGCGATACCGGATATAATACTCCACAGACTTATAAACATGCAGACGCGGTCATTAGTCAGCTAGGGTTGAACGTGAAGTTGTATACCCCCAAACAAACGGCTGCTTACCGCGATGCGTTAAACGGTGGGATTCCCGATGTAAACAGCCCACTACATGAAGAATTTTCCAGGCAGGTTAAATTAGAACCTTTTCAAAGAGCCATGGCTCAGCAGCAACCTGATGTCTGGTTTACCAACTTGAGAAAGGGGCAGACTGCTTTCAGGGAT
>JBFIMP010000390.1:0-1712 GCA_041611635.1 Christiangramia sp. | reverse complement strand
GGAAAAGAAGTTGGTATTGAAGGCAAACTTACCAGTAGGAGCTATGAAGATAAAGACGGTGTAAAACGTTATATCACAGAAATAGTATGTCATGAGTTACTACTTCTTGGTAAATAAGTACAATTTTCAATCCCGCCCCTTAAAGGCGGGATTTTTTATTAATCAACTTTATCTTTTTCTTTCTTTATGGTCTCAGGCTTAATTGGATTTCCGTCTACATCGATTTCCACGATCTCGTCGAAATCCAGTGCGTCCATTTTTGAAGCTATCTTAGCCCTGTCACCAATGATGAACCAGTTCACCTTTTCTGGACTCACCATTTTCTTGCTAACCTTCTGAATATCCTCGGCACTTAGATTTCTAATTTCAGAATCATAAGTTTTATAATAATCGTCTGGCAGGTCATATTTTACCATATTCCTAAGAGAGGCATTAACCGCGGCATTGGTTTCCCACTTTCCTGGAAGTGCCAGTACCTGGTTGGTCTTTACTTTTTCTACTTCTTCTGCCGTTGCCGGACGGGTAGTCACAAACTCGGCGATCTCTTTTCTTAGTTCGGTCACAGATTCAGCCGATTTATCTGTTTGTACCGATGCATAAACAAGTAAAGGTCTCTCTTCTTTGGTATCTAATACAAATCCACCTGCACCATAAGCCCAGTGCTTGTCTTCCCTTAAGTTCATATTGATCCTGGAAGTAAATTCACCACCAAGGATATTTACCATTTGCTCTACGGCATATTCAGGATTCTCACCATACTTATCTGTTAAGTGACCGGCGATGATCACAGATTGCTGTGATTCGGGTCGGTCCATTAAATAAAGAGTATTCTTGGTGTCTGTTTTCGGTTTAGTAAATGTAACCTGAGGTACATTGCCTTTTTTCCATTTTCCCAGGGATTTGTCAAGATAATTCTTCAAATGGTCCATTTCAATATCACCCGTAACCACCAGAGTAGCATTGTTAGGCTTTAACCAGGTGTCATAAAATTTTACAACATCCTCCCTTTTAAGATTATTTACCGTCTCTTCATAACCCGAACCTGTTTGCGGGGTGCTATATGGATGATCTTCGCCATATAGGTATTTATTCATTACCCTTAAAGCCATGGTGATAGGTTGAAACTTTTCTCGCTTTATATCATTCAGCTGATCTGTTTTTAACCTGTCAAATTCCTTTTGAGGAAAAGAAGGATTCAATACTACATCTGAGAATAATTCTATACTAGCTTCCAGGCTTGGTTTTAAAGTTCTTAGACTTACGGTTGAAATATCCATATCTGAACTTGTGTAAAGATCTGCCCCAAGTAACTGTAATTTCTCGCTAATTTCCAGGGAGTTTAGATTTTCAGTTCCCTCATCTAACAAGTCCATTGCTAATGAAGCAGTTCCTGCGCTGGCCATATAATCTGTTTTGTAACCGGCATCGAACATAAGATCCATCACGATCGTTGGAACTCCTTCGCGTTTTGCCAATACGATCTCCATTCCGTTCTTCAGGGTTGAACGCTGAACATCAGGGAATGTTGATGGTTTCGCTTCAGCAACCGGAGGCAGGGAAGACCTGTCTACAGAAGTTCCGGTAGTGCTATATTTCGGAAATGGTTTTGCGATGAGCGTATGTTTTCCTTTGGTAAGCCATTTTTTTGCGGTAGCCTGAAGATCTTCTACGGTAGCATTTTCAACGAATTGAAGTTTTTTCTTGTAGTAATC
>JBFIMP010000389.1:0-1713 GCA_041611635.1 Christiangramia sp. | reverse complement strand
TAATGAAGAGAGCCAGTAATAAAGATATCCTGGTACATAAAGGCCTTAGGTTCTTAGAAAATGAAAAAGGTACCATAGCTACCGGAAGCTTAAGAAGAAAAGCCCAGTGGCTTCATAAGTATCCAGATCATAAAGTGGTGGATCTACGCGGAAATGTAAATACCCGTATGCAGAAGCTTGATGACAATGACTGGGATGGAGCGATCTTCGCAGCGGCAGGCCTGGAAAGGATAGAATTAAAACCAGAGAATTTTATAGACCTCAACTGGATGATCCCGGCACCGGCTCAGGGTGCCATGCTTATTGTTGCAATGGAGGATGACGAATATTGTCGCGAAGCATTAGCCTTATTAAATCACAAGGAGTCTGAGACCTGTGTGCACGTAGAGCGAGAGTTCCTGAAAGTGCTCGAAGGCGGATGTACAGCGCCCATAGGTGCTTTAGCCAGGATCGTGGATAAATACATTCATTTTCACGGAGCTTTATTCAGCTTAGATGGAAAGCGCAAGATCGATGTTGAGAAAAGTCTTCCTGTAACCGAAGTTGAGAATTTAGGAAAAGACTGTGCTCTTGAAATATTGAATAATGGTGGAAAAGAATTAATGGCTGAGATTAAGTCGGTTCTAAATAATTGATCGATGCCTACCGTTCTATCCACTAAAAAACTCGCGCTTAACCAGAAAGAGTTACTGCTCAACAGCAGGATAGGGCTGGTTGAATATGATGCAATCACAATTAAGTTCATTGATTTTAAATTAGAGGCAAGCAAGATCAGGAATGCTATATTCTCCAGTAAAAATGCCCTGAAAGCAATTGAAGGAAAGAATATAGAAATTGAAAATTGCTTTTGTGTTGGTGACAAAACTGCCGCTTACGCGGAATCTAATGGCTTTAAAATTTCAGCAAAGGCTTATAATGCCCGGGAGCTAGCTTTGAAAATAGTAAAAGAGCATCCTCAAAAGGAATTTCATTTCTTCAGCGGAAATAAGCGAAGAGAAGAACTTCCGGAAATATTAAGAGAAAACAATATAATATATAACGAGACCAGGGTTTACAAAACCAGCCTGAATCCGAGAAAATTCGAATCGGAATTTGACGGCATTTTATTTTTTAGCCCCAGCGGAGTAAGGAGTTTTACAGAAAAGAACCCCATAAATACAACGGCATTTTGCATTGGAGTAACTACCGCTTCAGAAGCAAGGAAACATACAAATAATTTTGTTGTCGCTAAGCAACCCACCATTGAAAATGTGATCGCCAAAGTGGTCTCGAAATTAAAGAACGAATAAAAAACATCTGGAAATGATAAAGAACGACCTGTTTTTAAAAGCACTCAAAGGAGAATCTGTTGAACGCCCACCGGTTTGGATGATGAGGCAGGCCGGTAGATATTTACCAGATTTCATGAAACTGAAGGAGAAATACGATTTCTTTACCCGTTGCAGAACTCCGGAGCTTGCTACCGAAATTACGGTAATGCCAATCAGGCAAATTGGACCTGATGCTGCTATACTCTTCAGCGATATCCTGGTGGTACCACAGGCCATGAACATAGAAGTGGAAATGAAGCCAGGAGTTGGACCATGGTTGCCAAATCCTGTAAATACTGCCAAAAAGGTTGACCAAGTTATCGTTCCAGATGTGAATGAGGAACTGGACTATGTTTTTGAAGCTATAAAACTTACTAAGCAGGAACTTAATGATGATGTTCCT
>JBFIMP010000388.1:0-1715 GCA_041611635.1 Christiangramia sp. | reverse complement strand
GGCATAATACATTGGATCGCCCCATTCAAATGTTTTTTCGAATCCCAATTTTCTGGTATAAAATTCTATGGATTTAGGCAAATCACTAACCGGGAAAATAGCTGCCGAATGAGAGAAATTATTGGAATCTGACATATTATAAAAGTTATATCATGATATAGTTCAAAATTGATGTGAACTATAACAGAGGAAGTTAATTTTCAGTTATACAATAGATATTACCTTTTAAAAACACCTGCCATATTCCAGAATGAATGGTTCTTCGATCAAAAAAACAAAGGATTATAAAGGAATATCAGGTACAGATATGAAAATACCTGCTAACAATTTTTCACTACCATAAATATATGTAAAAAACTGATAATCAGTTTAAAAGGTTTGTTTGAAATATGCCTGATTACTAATAAATAGTTGGGTGATTTTCAAATCTAAAGAATCTATTCATTATACGCTCCGGCCGAATAAGTAAGCTCATAACTATGGGTATAAATCTCGAATACGATGCCAAAAGGATCTTCTACATAACACATTCTATAAGGCTTTTCATTAGGATAATATTCCCTTATAGGCATTCGTTGTTTACCGCCAGAAGCTACGATTTTTTCAATGAGACCTTCAATATCAGGATCCTGAACACAGAAATGGAACAAACCAGTATTAAAAGGATTGAATTCTGGAGCTTCTTTTTTTCCATGTGGAAACGAGAAAAGTTCAATACCAATGGCGTCTGAAGTAGACATATGGGCGATCTCAAACTCGTTCCAGTCTTCGCCAAAGACATCTATGCACATTTGGCCAATAGCGGTATCTTTTTCTTTTTTTACGGTAGTGGGTTGCATGATAATATACCAGCCCATTACTTCTTTATAGAATTTCACCGCCTTTTTAATGTTTGGAACAGTAATACCAATATGGGAAAACGATTTAGGATATCTTGGACGAATCATGATTTGTTGTTTTTTAAATTAAAATATTTAAGCATTAAATCCTTACGATCACTTTTCCTCTAGCCTTGCCTTTAGCCAGGTATTCGTAGGCATCAATAGCATCTTCAAGCGAGTAAATAAGATCTACTATAGGTTCGATATCTCCGTTTTCAACCATTTGCTTGATCTCGTTTAATTGCTTCGCATTAGGCTGCATCCAGGTGAATTTATAAAGTGCCGATTTCTCTTTAATGAGTTTAGCTAGTTTCTCTGGCAACTCATAATCTTTCATCCCCATTTGTTTAGCCATTTCTTCGTCTGGAGGTCCCACGATGCTGCTTACCCTTCCACCTTTCTTGATTATTTTGAACGCATCTAAGGTATAATCATCTCCCAAAGTATCGAATACGATATCCAGGTTCTTCGCCACTTCTTTATAATCCTCTTGAGTATAATCTATAACCCGGTCTGCTCCTAATGCTTTAACCCAATCTACATTTTTGGTACTGGTTGTAGTGTAAACTATGGCACCTTTTTTTTTGGCAAACTGAATGGCAAAGCTGCCCACGCCACCAGATCCAGCATGGATCAAAACCCTGTCATCTTTTTTAATGCCTACGCTTTCCAGTGCCTGCAGGGCTGTTAGACCGGCCAGAGGCAGGCCAGATGCTTTTTCAAAAGAAATGTTAGTTGGTTTTTTAGCAACCAGATCACTGTTTACGGCCACTAATTCTGCTACCGTCCCCATTTGTTCCTGGGGAACTCTGGAGTAAACCTCATCACCAATTT
>JBFIMP010000387.1:0-1723 GCA_041611635.1 Christiangramia sp. | reverse complement strand
TAGGGCCTGAGGGAAAAATCTATCTCCGTATTCAAATCACAGACAATAATTTCGGGAAATCTCTTAACAAGATCCGATCCCTGATATTCACAGTCCTTGGGAAGATACTTCTTTAAAGCCATATTCCCTGCCCCAAACTCTATAACTCTTGCATTTTCGGGCACCTTACCCGCCAGTAATCTGGTTCGTTCATTCCAATTCTCAAGTAGCTCCTCATCTTTTTCCCAGCGTTCTATATCCGACTTTTGTTCATGCCTTAATTCGTGTGTCCTTTTCGCGATACGCCGGAAATTTCGATGCGTTTTATATTCATTGAGTTTATTACGGACAACATTCTTTATTGTTTCAAATAGTTTCCCCATAGTTTAGATTTACAGCTCTATTCTAAATTCTATGGAATTTAGATCATCTCCAATCTTAAAACTATAATTCTCATCTCTATAATAGAAAAGTATCTTCTTAAGAACCATATCGTTTATCTCTTTTAAGGACAAATAGGGTTGAGTCTGTTTCCCCAGTCTTTTTTTAAGTTTATGTTTTAAAGTATTACAGTAAGGATCAACCGTAAAATTCACCTGTACGATCTCGTCTTTCAAAGAGGGCAGCTCTTCTTCCAGAAAATGCTCAACCCTGGCAGCAATATTAGGAATATTATAGCTGCAAGTAGGTTTATTCAACCTTGCCATTCTGAAAACCTCCATGATCTTTCCCATTCCTACCTGTCTTTCCGGCTTTATGATTTTCCGATCTCTATTCCTGAAATAGTGTTCCTGATTAATCCTCATAATATTCCTTATTCTGGGATTTCTTGTAGCGATCTCGTCTTCCGATCCCTGAAAACTACGATGCCAGTTATGAAAAAAATACAGGAATTCCACTTTTTCTTCATTATAACCAGCCATTTGAAAACGCGAGAAAAGATCCACGTCCTCAGCGCCGTAAAAATGAAAGAACTCATCAAACCCATTCACTTTTAAAAAAGCATCCCGGGATGCAAGTACCATCCCATTAACTTCCCCAATACGGGAAGTCTCCAATTCGCTGAATTTTTTCAATTCCTTCAACCCTGAAGATATTGCTTGATCCAGATAGCCCATTCTGAACAGAAAAAATCTCTCAGGGTCCTTTAATCCATTTAATGTTTCTATCGCTTCAGGATGAAAAATAAGATCCACATCGGCAATAAAGACATAAGACGCATCGGTTTGCAGAATCCCATAATTCAATGCCCTGCTCTTATTCCATAGTAGCTGAGAAACTGGCAGAAAACAGGGAGTCACAAAATCATATTCTTTAATAAGTAACTCTAAATCCCTTGTGAGGTCTTCGTCGCTACCATAATCCACGAAGATCACCTCAAAATTCCTGAAAGACTGCTGTTGGAGAGATTCAAACGAAATCTTTATTCTCTCAACATCCCTGTTTTTATGGGCATAAATGATCGCAATCTTATCTTCCATCCGTTAGACCTGGGTAATTTGATTCTCTATAAACCGGTATTTATCTAAAACCTCCAGCCTTATAACTTCTCTTTCCAGCTGGTGAGTTATCTCCTCTAAATTATAAGAAACTCCTTTAAAAATATCCATTTCTTTCGAAATAACCTTTTTAATTATCTTACGAATTTCAGCACTATTGTCCGTTTCCTCTATCAGAAGCCCATTAAATCCATCTTTGATAATCTCGGCTGTTGCACCGCCAGGGTTGGACTGGATGGGAAAAG
>JBFIMP010000386.1:0-1729 GCA_041611635.1 Christiangramia sp. | reverse complement strand
TGGTTAAGGGATTTCCGGTTTTTTTTATCATTTTTTCTACCCAGGCTAGCTCATCATAATCATGATAGCCGGTATAAAAAGTATAGGCCTTAATTTTGTCGTTCTTTTTGTAGAGGTTTACCAGTGCCAGTAACAAAGAACTATCTACACCACCACTTATATTAAAACCTACTTCAACATCAGACCGGAACCTAAGGGATATACTATCTTTTAACAGGTCATAATACCTGGATTTTACATATTCAGGATCATTGGAAACCTCAATTTGATTAACATTACCAATAAAATCATACCATTGATTAATATTTAATTTTCCATTTTTATAAACCAGGTAATGACCCGCCGGTAGTTGTTTGTGAGCCTTATAAAATGTTTCATGGGGTTCTCCGTAGGATCCATAAGCGAAATAGCTGGCCCAGACAGTTAATGAAGGCTCATTCTTATTGGAAACTGCTTTTAGTGTTTTCAGCTCACTTGCAAATAAAAATTCCTTCTCATTCTGTGTGTAATAGAAAGGTTTAACCCCAAATCTATCCCGGGCTGCAAATAATGATTTCTCTTTACTATCCCAGATAGCGAAAGCAAACATGCCGTTAAACTTCTTCAAACATTCATTTCCATATTGTAGATAAGCAGCTAACAAAACCTCCGTATCAGATTTTGTTCGAAAATTATAAAATGGACTTAGCTCTTCTCGGATCTCCCGGTAGTTATAAATCTCTCCATTAAAAATAAGGAAATACCGTCCTGAAACATCTGTAAAGGGTTGGTTTGCCTCCTTTGTTAGGTCGATGATAGAAAGCCGGTTATGGCCTAAAGCAGCGTACCCTTCGTCAAAATAGCAACCGGTATTATCGGGGCCTCGATGCTTTTGTATTTGAAGCATTTTATCAAGATCCTGTTTTCGATTATAGGGAGAAATAATCCCTGCTATTCCGCACATTAGATGTTGTCTTTTAATATTTTTTCGGCCTTATTCCAATCTTCCGGAGTATCCAGATTCACGCAGTTAGGATCAGGGTTTTCTAAAAATCCAATGTTCTGGCCGTAAAGAGATTTTTGATTCAAGATCACTTCTGTCTTGGTCAGGTAAATAGCGCCATCTCTAAAATAAGCCTGAGGTAGATCCTGCCTTCGTGGAATTATTTCCTTTTCACCGGTAGCAAGTTTAAGTTTTCCGCCTTCTTCTTCAAAAACCCAGTGGGGATTAAATTCTGCAGGAACTTTCTTTACTGTGATCAATGAATCATAACCACCCTGAATAAACTTTTTTATTGCCTGGTCTATTAGGTTTTTTCTGCGGAATGGTGTAGTAGGCTGCAATAAGCAAACAGCATTAAAATGAATTTTCTTATCCTGAAAATAAGTCAGGGCATGAATAATAACCTCCAAACTGGAAGTATTATCCTGCGCCAATTTTTCCGGACGTATAAAAGGTACTTCCAAATCTATATCCCTGGCAACAGAAATAATTTCCTGATCATCAGAACTCAGTATTACCCTCGTTAATAAACTTGATTCTTTTGCTGCTTCATGGGTGTATTGAAGCAAGGGTTTGTTACCCAGGATCTTAATATTCTTTTTAGGTATGCCTTTACTGCCTCCGCGTGCGGGTATGAGACCAAGAATTTTCATCTTTTCAGCTTTTCCAGAATAGATTAATAGGTAATTGTTTTATCAAAGGATAATTTTGTGTTCGCGAGTATATTGGCGATTTTTTCACCTGCAT
>JBFIMP010000385.1:0-1754 GCA_041611635.1 Christiangramia sp. | reverse complement strand
TGTGTGGAAGCTGCTGAAGATCTGCAGGGCAAAAATTTCTCGGTACAGGCGAACATGATGGTCAATGATAAAGTTGTTCCAGCCATGGCTGAGGCCTTTGTAAGATATTCAGATTATCCCCTCGCAGAAAGAGTGGTTGAGGCGCTGAAAGCAGCCCAAAAAGCCGGGGGTGATATCCGAGGAAAACAATCTGCAGCTCTCATCGTGGTTGGACCTGAGAAGACCGAGAACAGCTGGGAAGACAAAAAAATAGACCTTAGGGTAGACGATCATGAAAATCCGATACAAGAACTATCCAGATTATTGAAGGTTGCCCGAGCCTATGAACACATGAATCGCGGAGACCTTGCCGTTGAAGCCGGAAATATGGAAAAAGCTTTAAAAGAATATGGTGCTGCCGAGAAAATGTTCCCAGACAACCTGGAAATGAAATTTTGGAAAGCCGTTGCCCTGGCTAACTCAGGCAGAATAGAGGAGGCAAAACCTATATTTCAAACTGTTTTTAAGGCAGATAAGAACTGGAAAGAAATGATCACCAGGTTACCGCCTTCAGGAATTCTAACCATTTCAGAAGAAGAACTTAAACAGATAACAGAATAAATTAAATACCTTTACACGTATAAATCATTAATTATGAAAAGCATACAAAAAATATCCTTAATATTCGCCTTCCTCCTTTCGGTTCTTATCTTTTCCTGTAA
This sequence comes from Christiangramia sp., assembly GCA_041611635.1. Taxonomy (GTDB): domain Bacteria; phylum Bacteroidota; class Bacteroidia; order Flavobacteriales; family Flavobacteriaceae; genus Christiangramia. Next base: position 1,053 of record JBFIMP010000385.1, on the reverse strand, counting down.
GAATGAAGAAAAAACAGCTGATAAAGAAGAGGCAGTTACCGAAACTCCTTCTGCTGAGGAGATGAAGGAAAAAATGACTAAAAATGCTGAATTAAAATACAATCCAGCCCATGGAGAAGAAGGACATCGCTGTGAACTTCCTGTGGGTGCACCTCTTGAAAGTGCGAAAACTTCCTCTACTCCTCAGTTAAATACATCACCAGTTAGGATGCAAAGTGCAACTCCAAGGATAAATCCACCGCATGGAGAGCCGGGACACGATTGTAGCGTAGCGGTAGGTGCAGAGCTTAAATAAAAAGACATTAAATTCTACCTCGAAATCAAATAGAAATTATTTTGCTTTTATTGCGACCTAAAATCTATGAAAGCTATTAATACTAATTTCTATACAGATCTTGAAGTTCACGATACCTCCATTAGTTCCCTGATAGGAAACAAGGAGCATTTTTCAAGCATTCCAGAGGACTGGCATGTGCTGGTAGCCGATATTCGAAATTCTACCCACGCAGTTCAGAACGGAAACCATAACCAGGTGAACCTGGTCGCGACCGGTTGCGTTATTGCTGTCCTGAACCTTGCCGAAGCTCACAAAATCGCGGTACCCTTCTTTTTTGGTGGTGATGGAGCGACCTTTCTTATTCCAGGAGAGATCAGGGAAAAAGCACTCTCGGTGCTGGAAAAACATAATAAAAATACCGAAAAAAACTTTGGTTTTAGCCTCGCTATTGGCAGTTTTAGTGTTCTCGATATCTATAGCGAAAATATCGACCTCAGGATCGCAAGGGTCAGGGCTAATGAGGTTTTGAATATTCCCGTGGTGCTGGGAAACGGACTGCAATATGCCGAAGACAGGATCAAAAGTGAGCAGTTCCTCGTGGAAACCTATTTAGAAGAAGCTCCGCTAAACCTTACCGGGATGGAATGCAAATGGGATAAGATAAAGCCGCCCAATAAAGACCAGGAAGTAGTAAGTTTGATCGTATCAGGTTGTGAAGAATCAGATTTTTCAAGAATATACTCCAAGATAATGGCTAACATCGATGATATTTACGG
>JBFIMP010000384.1:0-1801 GCA_041611635.1 Christiangramia sp. | reverse complement strand
CCTACGGACTACTTTTAAAAAACATTTAAATACTAATTGTAATGGCAAATCATAAGTCAGCGTTGAAGAGGATTCGTAGCAATGAGACTAAGCGTCTTAGAAATCGCTACCAGCATAAAACTACAAGGAACGCGATCAAGAAATTGCGTGAAGCCGATAAGAAAGAGGCTGAGGCTATGTTGCCTGCAGTAATTTCTATGGTGGATAAATTGGCTAAGAAAAATATCATTCACGATAATAAAGCTGCTAACCTAAAGTCAAATTTGACTAAGCACGTCGCAGCACTTTAATTTTAGCAGTGTTCAATTTATAAAGAAATGCTTTCCGAAATTCGGAAGGCATTTTTTTGTATCCTGTAATTAGAACACAGAAACTCCAGAAAGGGTAGTGAACCGTTCCAGGGCTTTCATGCCCAGTTCTGAATTTCCTTTTTCATTTAGAATAGGACTCCATACGGCCACCGAGTAATTATCGGGATGTATGGCAACTATTCCTCCGCCTACACCACTTTTTCCTGGTAATCCTACCTGGAAACTAAATTCCCCCGCTTCATCATAGAATCCACAGGTCTGCATTAGGGCATTGATCCTTTTAACTGTTTTTGGTTTCAGAATCTTTTCATTGGTTTCTAACATTCTTCCTTTATTAGCGAAGATCATAAATGCCTTTGCGATGTCTTTACAGGACATGGAAAGGGAACACTGGTAGAAGTAAAAATCAACGATTGGTTCTACATCGCATTTAATGTTTCCCAGCGCCTTTATATAATTTACCAGGGCAATGTTCCTGTATCCCGTCGCTTTTTCTGAGGCAGCTACTTTTTCATCATATTGGATATCTGGATCACCGGTAATTTTTCTAACAAAATCTAATAACTCTTGTTTTGGATCGTCTAATTGATCAACAAGTATGTCTGATAGAACCAGGGCACCAGCATTTATGAAAGGATTCCTGGGAATACCACTTTCATATTCTAGCTGGGTTAGACTGTTAAAAGGATCTCCAGAAGGTTCTACATTTAAACGGTCCCAAAGATCTTCACCCATTAATCGCATTGCCATTGCCAGCGTAAAAACCTTAGAGATACTTTGAATGGAAAAATTTTCTTCACTATCACCAAATGAAAAATGCTTTTGATCTCCGCAATAGACATGCATTCCAAATTTTCTTCGGTCTACTTTTGCAAGTTCGGGAATATAAGAGGCTACTTTACCCGATACATCCCTGTAGCTCATTTCATCATAAATAGTATCGAGGATACGCTGGTAATCCATATTAGTTCAAATCTGTTAAATCTGTATCTGTATCTATTTCGAAAGGTAATTTATCCTTTTTGAAAAGCCTCGCCTGCAGCTTTCCTTTTAACGTAACTTTATTATCCTTTAATTCCAGCCAGCTTCCTTCTCGAAGGCCTATCACAGGTTGTGAGTTCAAACCATGAAACTCTTTGATCCTGGTTTCCCTGGTCTCACCTTTATGTTCTGATTTTGGATCTGGATCCAGGTAGTGAGGATTTATATTAAATGGTACCAATCCTAGTGTCTGGAAGGAGGGAGGATAGATAATAGGCATATCATTGGTAGTTTGCATACTTAGACCACCTATATTAGTGCCGGCGCTGGTACCCATATACGGAGTTCCATCCTTAACCACTTCTTTAATGAGGTTCATCACTTTATTCCTGTATAGTTCTGAAACGAGTAGAAAAGTATTTCCGCCTCCAGTAAAAATTCCCTGAGCTTGATTTACCGCTTCAACCGGATCCTTGAATTCATTGATGCCTTTTACCTCTATTCCTGCT
>JBFIMP010000383.1:0-1809 GCA_041611635.1 Christiangramia sp. | reverse complement strand
GGAGCATCTAGGAAAAGATAAGCTGAGCAAGGGGCATCAGGGCAGGTTTGAAGCCAGGCTTGATGAAGCACTGCCGGTTGAGAGAAAGAAGAACAACATTAGGAATTTTCTTCAGATCGCTGCGGTAACGGTAGTTGCTCTGGGAATTGGAGCTTTCTTCTTTTTCAATGACAGTCAGAATCCTGTTCAGAACAATAAGCAGACAGTAGATACTCCGGTTGAAGAGCCAAAAGATGAAAAAGAGGTTCCTGCTACAGAGTATAGGTTGAGCAATGTCTCACCAGAATTTAAAAAGATCGAAGATTATTATATGGCAAATGTGAATATTCAGCTTGCTAAACTGGAAATGACCCCAGGTAACAAAGAACTTATAGATGCATTTATGAAAAAACTGGAAACCCTGAATCAAGAATATATAGCATTGAATGCTGAAATTCAGGAAACCGGTTTAAACGAGGAAACGGTTGAAGCGATGATCGCGAACTTACAGCTGAGACTGGATCTACTAAAAAAATTGAAAACAAAGTTAAACGAAATCGAACAATCAAAAGACAACAGATATGAGAACTATCAGGCTTAAATATGTGATCTTATCACTGCTTTTTATCTCGGCAGGAAGTTTTGCTCAAACCAAAAAACTGAGCAAGACCTATAAAACCTCTCCAGATGTGAATGTGGAACTCGATTCCCGTCATACCAATATCATCATCGAAACCTGGGACAGGAACGAGGTACAAATCGAGGCCTATCTTGAAGGAGACACCGGTGATAAAGAAATGACCAAAAAATTACTGGATTCCTGGAAACTGGAAACATCTGCTACCAATGGCAGGGTGGAAATTGAATCTGGCGGGTCTAGTAGCATGAAAATGGACTTGAATATGGATATGGCCGCTTTAGAGGGGTCACTATCTGAATTGCCGGCACTTCTGGAACCACTTATGACAGATTTGGTGGGTCCTATTTTGAACAATATTGCCGAAAACCCGCTTCCACCTGGATTTGCAGAAGATATGAAAGGAATGAAGTTCGACTATGAGGCATATAAGAAAGACGGAGATAAATACCTTGAGAAATGGGAAGCCGATTTTGAAAAGAAATTTGGTAAGGAGTATGAGGTTAAAATGGAAAAATGGGCTAAAAAACTAGAGAAGAATTCTGAAAAATTTGAGAAAGAATATGAGGTAAAGATGGAAGCCTGGGGTAAGGATTTTGAAAAAGATATGGAAGCCTGGGGAGAAGAATTTGGGAAGAAAATGGAAGCCTGGGGAGAACAATTCGGGAAACAGTTCGAAGCTCGGATGGAAAATAGCGGAAGTAATATCTTTATTAAGGATGGAGGGAAAGGAGTGAAGTCTAAAAAGACCATCAAAATTAAAGTGCCGAAGGAAGCAAAATTAGAACTCAATGTTCGTCATGGCGAGCTAAAACTAGGAAGTAACATAAAAAATCTGAAGGCCGATCTGTCACACAGTCGGCTTTCAGCTAACCGAATCTCGGGAAAAGGGACCAATATAAAGGCAGCCTATACGCCGGTGAAGGTTGCTTACTGGGATTACGGAGTGCTTTCTACAGAATTCGTTAAGAATTGTAAATTAGATAAAGTGGTGAGCATAAAACTTGATTCTAATTCCAGCGACGTGGTAATCAATAAACTTGAGAAAACGGGTGTTTTAACCGGCTCTTTCGGGAAGCTTGATATCAATGACCTGGGTGCAGGTTTCGAGACTTTAAATATCAGCCTGGAGAATAGCGATCTTGAATTAAATGTGCCAGACACTGCTTTTAACTTTACTTTCAACGGGATGC
>JBFIMP010000382.1:0-1825 GCA_041611635.1 Christiangramia sp. | reverse complement strand
TGCTCCAAATTCAAAAAATAGCCAGTAAGGATAGAAAAGTATACCCATATAGCGATACTTTGGATTTAGGAATAACTTGCGATGAATCTTTAAAGTTTCCCAAAGTCCCCTCGCCCAGCGGTCTCTTTGTTTAATAAGGATATTATGGTCTGGCGGCCCCTCTGTCCAGCATAGAGTTTCCGGAAGGTATACTACTTTATAAGGCAGTTTCTTTTCTTCCATAAGCATTCTTAAACGAATACACAGTTCTAGGTCCTCTCCAACAGTCTTGGCATCAAATCCATTCACCTCGATAACTCTTTTCCTGGGATACATTCCAAACGCTCCGGAGACCAGCATAAGCCCATTAATCTCTCCCCAGGCCATCCTGCCTAATAGAAATGCCCTGATATATTCCACTACCTGCACCATGGGCACAAGGTTTTCCGGAAGCCTTAATTCCTTAAGCACTCCGTTCTTAATTACCGAATCATTGGCAATTCCAATTCCTCCACCGCAGGCGATAATTTCCTTTTCATTCTCTTCCAGATATGGCCTTACCATTTTTAAAAGAGCGTTCTGCTCAATAATACAATCGGCATCGGTGCATACGACCAGTTCTGATGAGGCAAAGTTTATCCCGGCATTTAGCGCATCGGCACGTCCCCCGTTATTTTTATCCAGCACGGTAAGATGCGTATATTTAGAAAGCTTACTGCGATAAAAATACTTTACAGAAGCCGTAGGAATTGGCTGGGTAATGAAGGTCGCATCCCTTCGCTCGAGCTGGAACTCTTCGATAAGCTGCTCCAGGGAATCATCTTTACTACCATCATTCACCAGAATCAATTCGTAATAAGGATATTGAATGGAAAGCAGGGATTTCACATTTTCGATGATCGTTAAGCCTTCATTATATGCCGGCGCGATCACCGATATCGATGGAATATCTGTCGCACTTACAATATCATTTACCTGTAAAAAAACCGATTTTCTTTTATTTCTTTTGATAGCCCTGCTGGCCAGGATCACCCCGGTGAAATAAAAACTCATCAATATGATTCCGTAGATAAAGAATATATAGTTTGCGGCAAGAAAAACTGCTTCACTGCTGAAAAACTCTCTAAGGCTACTCCACATGCAATTCGTTTTTGGCTGAATACTGTTTATAATAGAACTCCTGGACTTTCTCTTTATAACCGTTGTTCCATAAGATCTCGGCTATGCCCAATTTTAGATCGTCACTTGCATTATTTAATTGTTTCATATAAAAATCAAGATCCATTTCAGAGTTATCATATAAATAATTCAATAATTGTCCCTGATGGGTTGGATCTGTAATGTCTTCAAAAAGCACTTTGATATAATTTATCTTCGATTTGGGAACAGCAAAGGTCTGCAAACAATAGATCGCTGTTTCTCTTACCTCGTAATCCTCATGATTAAGATTATCAACTATATAACCTGTCTCGGCATGCAGTTCATATTTCCTGATGATTCTCATCAATAGCTTTTTACCAAATAATCTTTCGGTTTTATAAGCACGGTGCAGCCATTTTAACTCCGGTTTTGGATAATGATCATAAAGTTTTTCAACAATCTTTATTTGTTGCCATAAAGTCATATTCCGCGTTAAATAAGGCAAAAACCTTAAACTTTCCCAGCCTAAAAAAACCACCAGTGCAATCTGAGCTTCACGTCTTACATATACATTCTTATGATTTCGGTACTTAAATATCTCGTCAAGATGTTGAGACTGATTCATCTCATAAATCTCTCTGATACCCCTCGCCTTTCTGTACCAGCTCCAACCCGAAATTTTATTCACAGATACCCGATATGGAGG
>JBFIMP010000381.1:0-1886 GCA_041611635.1 Christiangramia sp. | reverse complement strand
TTTTGATTAATGAATGATTAAAAAATTGATTGATAAATGAAATATTCTGAGTGCTGAAAACGGTATTCAGCAACTGCTGATAATATGATTGCCTGTCGTTGGTTTTTACCACTTCATCATCTGCGATGAACTCGTGCAGCCCGGCGATACGTGACTGATAGATATAGATAAGCGGGTTGAACCAGAAGATGATCTTCATGATCTCGAAAAAGATGAGATCCAGACTGTGTTTATGTTTTACATGTACCAGTTCATGAGAAAGGATCTGGTTTTTCTCATTTTCTGAAAGCTGATCTCCCAGGAAAATGGTAGTTAAAAAGGTACAGGCGATATTAGAATTTGGTACCTCGATGATCTTAAAATCCTTCTCTTCGCTGATTTTTTTAAATCGGAAAAGCCGGTTCAGGCTATGATATTTTTTCAGGAAAAGGAAAAAGCTCACGGCGAATCCAGTCAGGTAGCAAAGGAACCACCAGTTTATCTCCATACCGGAGTTTGCTTGCGTAGCGGCCTGAGAGCCAATTTCAAGAACAGGTTTTTTTCCTATGAATACTTCAGGCAACAGGATGCCGGTGTTCTGGGGTACGGCTTCTACCAGGAACTCCAGTTTCAGGAAAGGAATGAAAAATGCCAGGACAGGAGTGACCAGTAAATAAAGCCGGTTGTAATTGAAAAAGGTTTCATTTTTCAGGAAGATCTCGAAAACGAGTAAAAATCCAAGCTGAAATAATATGACCTCTATTATATATGTATGCATCATTTTTCCTTTTCTTTATCGATCTCCTTTAAGATCTTTTCCAGCTCTTGAGTACTTAGATCATTCTTTTTCATGAAAAATGAAACCATACTTTTAAATGAACCATTAAAGTAGTTGTTCATCAATTGATTGATGCTTTGGTTGCTGTAGGTCTCTTTTTCAAGTTTTGGAAAATAGATATACCCCTTACCCTTCTGGCGATGATCTACAAAACCCTTGCTCTCCAGTATTCTTACAATAGTAGAAACCGTGTTGTAAGCAGGTTTTGGCTCGGGCATATGCTCAATAATTCCCGCAACATTCGCTTCTTTAAGCTCCCATAAAATCTGCATGATCTCTTCTTCTGCTTTGGTGAGTTGTTTCATTTTATTGAATTTGTTTCAGCTAATATAAACTAATTATTTAGTTTAAACTAATCTTTTAGTTTAAAAATGTTTTTAAGTTGATTATATTCGTTATTCAAAATTGAAAAATGGAAATAATCTTATTAGTTATTGCCGGGATATTTATGATCCTGGGAGTATTAGGAAGTTTTTTACCGGTGCTTCCCGGTGTACCTTTAAGTTGGATAGGTTTGCTTATATTTTACCTTATCCCCGGTATAGAAATGAATTATCTCTTCCTGGCAATAACGCTTGCGGTAACGATTATTATTTATGTTCTAGACCTGGTAATCCCGGCACTGGGCACCAAAAAATTTGGTGGTAGCAGGAAGGGGATGATAGGAGCTACAATAGGTTTGATCGTGGGGATATTCGTGCCAATTCCTTTTGCCATACTTATTGGTCCTTTTGTAGGTGCATTTATTGGTGAGATCCTAAATAAAAGCGATTCCAGAACGGCCGGGAAGGCAGCTTTTGGATCTTTCGTGGGTTTACTGGCCTCTGGTTTTATGGAGTTTATCGTGACCTTTGCCTTTCTTATTCTTTTTCTTTATCAATTCTGGACCTATAAAGCGCTCATTTTCTAGAGACTGTTAATTTTCAGAAACCTTTAATTAGCCTTACTTTTGCGAAAAATATCAAAAGTGATGCTGGAATTTATTATTGTAGGTGCTGCCCAGGCCGGTTTGGCCATGGCTTACTATCTTAAAGAGCAGGAGAAGGATTTCCTGATCGTGGATAAGGAG
>JBFIMP010000380.1:0-1886 GCA_041611635.1 Christiangramia sp. | reverse complement strand
TACATGATCGCTTCCCAGTTCTGACCCTCCTGCAATTCACCATCACCATGAAGAGAATAGATTATATGGTGATCGTTATTCAGCTTTTTGGTTTGAGCGGCTCCAAGAGCAACACTCATTCCCTGTCCAAGTGATCCTGAAGCTATTCTTACTCCTGGAAGTCCCTCATGTGTTGTAGGGTGCCCCTGAAGACGGGAATCAATCAGTCTGAAAGTGTTTAGTTCATCTACCGGAAAAAATCCGCTACGCGCAAGTACACTATAGTAAACCGGAGAAATGTGGCCGTTAGAAAGGAAAAAAAGATCTTCACCTTTTCCATCCATATTAAAATCGGTGCTGTAGTCCATAACCTCCTGGTAAAGTGCAGTGAAAAATTCTGTACAGCCTAAGGAACCTCCCGGGTGACCGGAATTAACCTTATGGACCTGCCTTAAAATATCTCTGCGTACCTGGGTAGCAAAATCTTGTAATTCGTTGATGTCTGGCATTTTAAATTGTGTTGTTTTAATGCGGCAAAAATAACTTTTTATAAAGCTTTGGCAAAGCAACTAATGCGCAGTTATTAACTTTTTCTTGAAAATACTAACAAGCTGCCGGCGATTCGCTATTCCATTTGATATTTAGTTGAGTATCTTTGCACCGATTAGACGGAACCATGACATGAGCCAATTCAAAAACTCCAATACATCTCAAATAACTATTGGCGAATTACATCTCACCGTAAAGAACATATATTTAATATCAGATGAAATTTGAACTTTTAACTACCGATGCAGGTAGTAAAGCACGTGCGGGAAAAATAACTACAGATCACGGGGTAATTGAAACCCCTATTTTTATGCCGGTTGGTACGGTGGCTTCTGTTAAGGGAGTTCATCAAAGCGAACTTAAAGAGGATATTAATCCAGACATTATATTAGGTAATACCTACCACCTCTATTTAAGACCCCAAACAGAAATTTTGAAAAAAGCTGGAGGTCTGCATAAATTCATGAACTGGGACAGGAATATCCTGACCGATAGTGGAGGTTACCAGGTGTATTCACTTTCTGCCAGAAGAAAGATCAAGGAAGAGGGAGTAAAGTTCAAATCACATATAGACGGTTCTTACCATACGTTTACTCCGGAAAATGTAATGGAAATTCAGAGAGCTATTGGCGCAGACATCATCATGGCTTTCGATGAATGCACCCCATATCCCTGTGATTATAATTATGCCAAAAGGTCGATGCACATGACGCATCGCTGGCTGGACAGGTGTATTAATCATCTTGAAAAAACGCCAGAGATCTATGATTATAAGCAAACTCTTTTTCCAATCGTTCAGGGAAGTACTTATAAGGACTTACGTAGACAATCTGCGGAATATATCGCGAATGCCGGTGCTGAAGGAAATGCCATTGGCGGACTCTCTGTAGGAGAGCCCGCGGAAGAAATGTACGCCATGACCGAAGTGGTAACTGAAATCCTTCCGGAAGACAAGCCACGTTATCTTATGGGTGTGGGGACACCCATCAATATTTTGGAGAACATAGCTTTGGGAATTGATATGTTCGACTGTGTAATGCCCACGCGAAATGCCCGTAACGGGATGCTGTTTACGGCCCACGGTACCATCAACATAAAAAATAAAAAATGGGAAGACGACTTCTCCCCAATAGATGAGATGGGGATTACCTTTGTGGATACCGAATATACAAAAGCCTATTTGAGACACTTATTCGCGGCCAATGAATATTTGGGCAAACAAATTGCTACGATACACAACCTAGGGTTTTATCTTTGGTTGACCCGTGAGGCTAGAAAGCATATTTTAGCCGGGGATTTTTACGAGTGGAAAAATATGATGGTAAAACAAATGGATAAGAGACTGTAATGTTGACCAT
>JBFIMP010000379.1:0-1886 GCA_041611635.1 Christiangramia sp. | reverse complement strand
TTATTCTCTGAAAAAGAAAAAGTAAAACCTTCAGTTGTCATTCCGACGAAGGAGGAATCTATTGTTAGTTGATGTTGGAGTAAGAAGATTCTTCACTACGCTTACGCTTCGTTCTGAATGACAATAAAATGTCATTCCATTGAAGGAGCTATCTCATGTTGGTTTATGTAGGAGAAAAGAGATTCCTCGCTTCACTGCGGTTCGCTCTGAATGACAATTAAATGTCATTCCGACGAAGGAGGAATCTCATGTTTCATGAATTCTATATTAGAAGATTCTTCGCTTCACTGCGTTTCGCTCTGAATGACAAAAGAATGCCTTACCTCACCCTGTATGTAATTCAGGTCTTTTATAAATTTATGTCAGGCCGAGCGGAGTCGAGGCTTATTATCTATAATTAGATTGAATCCCAGAATATCACCCTGAACTCGTTTCAGGGTTTTTTCATCATAAAAAAAGGGAAAAATAAATCAAGCAAGTGATATGTAGTTCTTTAAAAAGATTTTCTCTATTTTAGGACTATGTTTAAGTCAAACCAGAACATTATTGCATCTTTTATTATTGAGGTCATTTCGATTATCGAAAACCGACCCTGAAAGATGTGCGTTCTATCCGGTATAAATCAAAGCCATCTTTTTAGATGGCTTTTTTTATTCCCAGAACTTAAGTTTTACCTAAATCAGATCAATTAGCTATCGTAACACTAAATGTTTTAAGTTGTTGTTTTTCAATTGTTTACGGTTTTGAAATTTAGATTGAAATTAATTCAGCACTTATAAAGAGTCTTAAACAGTATAGTTAACCAAGTATTTTTAAATCTTATTGAAACCGAAACGAATTAAATGAATACCAAATACAGCAGCAAAATAACACAAAGTGATTCGCAACCTGCCTCGCAGGCAATGCTTCACGCCATTGGACTAGATAGAGAAGATCTCAAAAAACCATTTGTGGGGATAGGAAGTACCGGTTATGAAGGTAATCCCTGTAATATGCACCTGAACGATCTTGCGAAAGAGGTAAAAAAGGGCACCCAGAATGCAGGATTAAACGGGCTTATTTTTAATACAATCGGGGTAAGTGATGGTATTTCTATGGGTACGCCGGGAATGCGCTATTCCCTTCCTTCCAGGGATATTATCGCAGATTCCATGGAGACTGTGGTGGCTGGAATGTCTTACGATGGCCTGGTCACTGTTGTTGGTTGTGATAAGAATATGCCCGGAGCTTTGATGGCGATGTTGAGATTGAACCGGCCCTCGGTATTGGTTTATGGAGGAACTATCGCTTCTGGTTGTCATAATGGCAAAAAACTGGACGTGGTTTCTGCATTTGAAGCCTGGGGTTCTAAAGTATCCGGTGAAATGCCGGAAGAAGAATACCAGGCGGTTATAGAAAAAGCCTGTCCTGGTGCAGGTGCCTGTGGTGGAATGTATACTGCAAATACTATGGCTTCAGCAATCGAAGCATTGGGGATGAGTCTCCCCTTTAATAGTTCCAACCCGGCTACCGGACCTGAAAAAGTTAAGGAGAGTATCAAGGCAGGAGAGGCAATGGAATATTTGCTGGAAAAAGACCTGAAGCCAAAAGATATAGTGACCGCGAAGTCATTTGAAAATGCCGTGCGTTTACTTACCGTCCTTGGTGGATCTACCAACGCGGTACTGCACTTCTTAGCGATCGCGAAAGCAGCCGATATTAATTTTGGATTGAAAGATTTTGAAAGAATATGTGAAGAGACGCCATTTCTGGCAGATCTCAAGCCCAGCGGGAAATATCTTATGGAAGACATTCATAGGATAGGAGGAATCCCCGCTGTGATGAAATATATGTTAGAGAAAGGATTAATTCATGGCGAATGTATGACCGTGACCGGTAAAACGATT
>JBFIMP010000378.1:0-1912 GCA_041611635.1 Christiangramia sp. | reverse complement strand
TGCTATAACTACTTTTTTCATTTTCTAATTTAAATTCTATCGTCATCCTGAACTTGTTTCAGGATCTACTGAGAAGCTGAAATAAATTCAGCTTGACGGATTGATTTATTCTTTTTCAGCCTTTTCCTTTTTATAGAAAAGGGTTTGTTTGATATGTTTTAATCTTTGAAAAGCTTTATCGTTGAATTTGCTAATGCTCTCAGGGGTTTTCTTTTTCTCTTTTTTCTTTTCAGGATCGTATAACATCCCTGTACAAAGACACATTTTTCTTTCGGTCCTTGTTAGAATATCGTAATTCTTACAACCCTGGCAACCTTTCCAGAAGGTCTCATCATCGGTTAATTCAGAGAAGGTAACAGGTTGATATCCCAGTTCGTAGTTGATCTTCATGACCGCCAAACCGGTGGTGATCCCAAAGATCTTAGCATGGGGATATTTAGTTCTGGAATGCCTGAAGATCACTTTCTTGATTTCTTTAGCCAATCCATGATTCCTGAAATCGGGGTGAACTATAAGGCCAGAATTAGCCACATATTTATCATGACTCCAGGTTTCTATATAGCAGAAACCGGCAAATTGATCACCTTCAAGAGCTATCACGGCATTCCCTTTTTCCATCTTATTGATGATGTACTCAGGAGTCCGTCGGGCAATTCCAGTCCCACGGACCTTTGCCGACTCTTCGATAGTATTACAAATGATCCCCGCATAAGATGCATGAGATTTATTAGCAATGATAATCTTCATCTGCTAAGAAATTAAATTGAAAAAAAGTTTTGATTTGGGTTTCGAGAGCGGAACCGGACTCACCTAAGTTCCATAGATATATAGACGCACTTACGTGCGACGGGGAAAACGTCGACGCATAGGAGCTATATCAGTAAAATTGCTGATATAAAGTTTGTATTCTATGCTGTTTAAGTAATTCAAAATGGAAAAAAATCAAATAATATTAATGGAAAAGAGTTTCAGGGGCACAACCTAGAAGCGGCGGCGGGGCCTGAAATTAAAACGGGGTAATATTATTTGTTTGATCGATATCATAATACAAATGTATACAAAATTTTAATTGACAAGCATTTACTAGATTAAAAATTGAAATAAATTTGGGTTATCGTTGAGGTATTCCCCATAAAAATTCTTTTTTTTCATCCTCTCTACCAATGGTTTAAAGTCGTTTCGGTCTTTTAACTCGATCCCAACAACCGCTGGACCGTTAGACCTATTGTGTTTTTTGGAATATTCGAAATGGGTTATATCATCGTTAGGTCCAAGAACTTTAGCCACAAACTCTTTTAAAGCTCCTGCTCTTTGTGGAAACACCACAACAAAATAATGCTTCAATCCGGAATAAAGCAAGGCTCTTTCCTTGATCTCAGCCATCCTTATAATATCATTATTACTTCCGCTAACGATGCAAACCACATTCTTCCCCTTAATTTTTTCGGCATAAAGGTCTAATGCCGAAATAGCCATTGCTCCCGCTGGTTCTACCACCATTGCATCCTGGTTATAAAGATCAAGAATGGTCTGGCAGATCTTTCCTTCAGGAACCGTGATCATTTCATCAAGATTTTTTTTACAGATCGCAAAATTCCTGGCACCTACTTTCTGAACGGAAGCACCATCTACAAACCGCTCGATTTTCTCTAATTCTACGACTTTACCTTCCCGTAAGGAAGTTTTCATGGAAGGTGCACCTTGTGGCTCTATACCTATGATCTTGGTATTAGGCGATAGCTCCTTAAATACAGATGAAACCCCGGCAAGTAGTCCGCCACCTCCAAGAGGGGCGAAAATATAATCTATAGGCTCATCAGCCTGTTCAAGAATTTCCAAAGCTATGGTAGCCTGGCCTTCTATTACTTTTTCATCATCAAATGGATGAATGAATACAAGGCCCTGCTCTTCC
>JBFIMP010000377.1:0-1926 GCA_041611635.1 Christiangramia sp. | reverse complement strand
TGAAATTATGGAAAGCTTTGCCCGAATGATAGGCAGCCGGTGTGAAGGTGTGTAAAAGATAAAAGGTACAGTTTCTCTTTTCAAAAAACCTCAGCGCATATTTTATCGCGTTTACTGAATTCTCTGAAAAATCTGTGGGTAGAAGAATATTTTTCATGGCCTGCATATTTATTTCCAACAAAATACGCCAAGCCTCGCATATAAAATATGATCTAAATCATAACAAATTGAAATTAAAACAAATAAACCCTTAAATGCTTACTTAAATTTTCATGAAATCTCAAAAATTAAAATGCTTTTTTCGTGGAAAACGGAGGAGTTTTCCGACTAAATTTTAGAAGGTCTTGAGGAACATCCGTTAAGGAAGTTCAGCGGGCAAAAATGGTTGAAATACCATGTTATATGATGTCTGTCATATTATTCAGCCGGTATAAAAAGTACCTTCAGGGATAATAATTGTTGACTTTAAACCTTACAGCCATGCAAGTCAAGAAAAATCCAAAAGCAGACCTGAGTCGCAATAGCTTGATATATTTCCAGATAGGATTGATCATTATACTGGCCGTCACTTATTTTGGAATCGAGTGGAAGTTCACAGAAAATTCCAGCCCTTTCAGCTATGAAATTTCGGTACCTGAATCTGATATGGAAGATATACCGGTAACTGCCATAAGGGACGTTCCTCCCCCTCCTCCACCTCCTCCACCTGTACCAGAAGTGATCGAGGTAGTAGCCAATGAACTTGAAGTTGAAGAAACCGAAATACGATCTACAGAATCCAACCAGGAGCAAAAGATCGAGGAGGTGATTGAAGTAGCCGAGATCAAAGAAGAAAAATTAGAAGAGAAAATAGAAGAAGTTCCTTTTGTACTTATTGAAAATGTACCCGTGTATCCCGGTTGTGAAAACCAACCCGATAACGCTTCCAAAAAGAAATGTATGTCGGCTAAAATTGATCAATTGATACAACAGGAGTTCAATACAAACCTGGGAGCAGACCTTAACCTTTATGGTATCAACAGGATCTATGTGATCTTCAGGATCAACGAGCATGGGCATGTGACCGGTATCCAAACCCGCGGCCCTCATAAATTACTGGAAGCAGAAGCAGAACGAGTTATTAAGTTGCTTCCAAAGATGAGCCCGGGAAAACAAAGAAACCGTCCCGTAAGCGTGGTCTATACCTTACCTATCACTTTTGAAGTTAGAGAAACATCCTTATAGCTAAAAGTTAATGGAGCAAAGGAATTCTTAAAACATAAACCCGCAGCCAGAACTGCGGGTTTATTTTCTCACAAGGCCTGGTTCCATACCGGATGGACTAATTCCAATATTTTATTTTCAGGCTCTTTAGAAGCTGTAAGTTCGTTGTCCAGAACTTCCTCCCAGTTCATATTTCTCTTATATCGTTTCACTGTATTCCCTTGCAGCCGATCCATGGCCAGCAGGTAGATCCATTCATTATCCAGCAGCATTTTCAGGTTTTCATTCCTGCGCAAGATCTCAGAGATCCTTTTTACCGGTGCGTTGATCATTACCGATAAACGCAGTGGCTGGTGGTACATTTCTGTATCTGTTTGTCTCAGGGATTGCAGCGGTAATCCATTTTAAGGTCACCTCCAGAGGTTTCGTTATCTACCCAGGGGAAGTAATAGCGATTATTGATCCACTGGGTAACCACCATAGGGCCCTGCATTATTGATTCCAGGGCTTTGCCTTCAGCATCCTGCCTTCATTCGTAAGGGTGCAGGTAACAACGGCTATCCAGGTTCGCCTTTTTGGGTAATACTTCTGGGGCCTACAATAAAGACGGGGATTTTATATTTCTAAACGATACAAGAACAGGGATCGACAATCCGTATGGCTCTGGAAAGTTTTATCGCCCGCCGTAGATATTCAGTACAAAAGTAAATAGAGCTAATGTCT
>JBFIMP010000376.1:0-1931 GCA_041611635.1 Christiangramia sp. | reverse complement strand
GCAGTAGTAGGTACTGCTGCAGTATTTATATTATCCTTTAAAAGTACCGGAATACCGTAGATAGGATGATGATCTGCAGTTTTTCCTTTTTGCTCATCCCTTTCCTGGGCTTCTTTAATAAGCTGGGGATTCAAAGAGATGACCGAATTTAGAGACAATTCATTTTCCCTGTCATATTCCCTGATCCTGGTTAGATAAAAAAGAGCTAATTCCTCGTAGGTAAGCTTATCATTGGCTATAGCCTCCTGAATTTCGGGTATGGATTTTTCGAAAGCCAGGGCCTTTACTTCTTCATAAACCTCGGTAGAAAATCCAGATAAATCTTTTTCAAATGGCTTCCAAAGACTATCGTTACTAATCATCTTTGAATCCACCTGTTTGTACTCTATCTCTTCTACCTTGGTCGTAGAATCTGACGGTACTTGTTCGGCTTCAGAAATATTCTCGTTCTTATCATTTTTACAACTAACAATAACAACCGCGCTAAGAAGAAATAATAGTCTTTTCATTCAGGAAAACTGTTTTAGAGGTATTAATTAAAAACTTCCAATTGATATTTATTTTAATGATGGAGTGCCTATTATAGACTTATTTGAAGAAAGAGTCTACAAATTCGTACTTATTGAAAACTTGTAGATCTTCAATGCCTTCACCAACGCCAATATATTTTACCGGGATCTGGAATTGATCGCTAATACCAATCACTACCCCACCTTTGGCAGTACCATCAAGTTTGGTAACGGCAAGGGATGTAACTTCGGTAGCTGCGGTGAACTGTTTTGCCTGCTCAAAAGCATTCTGGCCGGTAGAACCATCCAAAACCAGAAGAACTTCATGCGGAGCATCTGGAATGGTTTTTTGCATCACCCTTTTTACCTTGGTAAGTTCCTTCATAAGGTTCACCTTATTATGAAGTCTTCCAGCGGTATCTATTAGCACAACATCGGCATCCATTTTAACCGCGCTTTGCACAGTATCGAAAGCTACAGAGGCAGGATCACTTCCCATTTTTTGTTTTATAATTGGCACATCTGTTCTATCTGCCCAGATCTGAAGCTGATCTATTGCGGCAGCTCTAAAAGTATCTGCAGCTCCAAGAACCACTTTTTTACCTTTACTCTTAAATTGATGGGCAAGTTTACCGATGGTCGTGGTCTTTCCTACTCCATTCACACCAACCACCATTATCACATATGGTTTTTTTCCTTCAGGGATCTGAATATCGGAACCTTCACCTACATTAGTTTCAGAAAGCAAAGCTGCTATCTCTTCGCGAAGTATCTTGTTTAATTCCTCTGTCCCCAGATATTTATCACGGGCAACTCTTTCTTCTATCCTGTTAATGATCTTGATCGTTGTAGCCACCCCTACGTCACTACTCACAAGAACGTCTTCCAGGTCATCCAGCACCTCGTCGTCTACCTTATTCTTACCGGCGACAGCTTTACTCATTTTATCAAAGAAACTGGCTTTAGACTTTTCCAGTCCCTTATCGAGGTTTTCCTTTTTCTCTTTAGAAAATATCTTTTTAAATAAACTCATTTTTTTTCTGGCAGGTTTAAAACAAAAGAAGGTTAAAACCCTCTGTTATTGCGGCAATAAATATACATAAAAAGAAAAAGCCGTCCAGATTAAATCCAGGACGGCTTTTAAAGATTATTTAAAATCGTTTGTGAACGATCCTTACTTTTTCAAAAAGTCGTTTACGTCTTCCGGAGCCATGATTTGTTCTACAAATGTGTAGGCACCGGTTTTCTCAGATTTAACCATTTTTATTGCTTTGGTTAATCTTTTAGATCCTGTTTGAATAGATGCTACTGATTTCTTTGCCATGACTCAATTTATTTTATTTCTTTATGAACCGTCATTTTCTTAAGAATAGGGTTGAATTTTTTCAACTCCATTCTATCCGGTGTATTCTTTTTATTTTT
>JBFIMP010000375.1:0-1938 GCA_041611635.1 Christiangramia sp. | reverse complement strand
GAGAATTTTTAAGATTACCTTGGCTAAATCTGCGGCATTCGTGGGAGACCCTATTTGATCTGCTACTACATTAATTTCATCTCGTTCTAGTCCCAACCTGAGCATGGTCTTCACAAAATTATTTCCAAAGCGAGAATACACCCATGATGTACGTATAATCATGGAATTGGCAGGATTTATCTTTTGCATTGCTCTTTCCCCCGCTAATTTAGTATGTCCGTATACGGATTGGGGATTGGGAATATCTGTTTCCACATATGGTTTGTGGTTGCCACCATCAAACACATAGTCCGTAGAAATATGGATTAATTGAATACTGTTCCTTTTGGCGATATTAGCGAGATTGGCCACAGCCAAATGATTGATCTTATCGGCCAAATCCGGTTCAGATTCTGCTTTGTCTACTGCGGTATAGGCCGCGCAGTTGATAATACTATTTATATTATTAAGAGTTACATACCCCTCAACCGCATTTTGATTACAGATATCCAATTCCTGCCTGGTCGTAAAGAAAAAATCAAACTCGGGATAATCCTCAGAAATCGCCCTTATTTCCGAGCCTAACTGTCCATTAGCACCAGTAACCAATATTCTAAAAGACTTCATAGAGCGCTTCCTGGTATTTAAATTTTTCTGCCTCAGCCAATAAGGGCTGCTTTACATCCTTCTCTGACAATAGCATTTCCTCGAAAGGCACTATCCAGTCTATTTTTAAGGACTCATCATTATATAAAACTCCTCTATCGTATTCCGGGGCGTAATAATTGTCGCATTTATAGGCAAAGGTTGCCGTTTCCGAAAGCACTACAAAACCATGGGCAAAACCCCGAGGCACAAATAATTGCCGCTTATTTTCCGCAGATAATTCCACTGCCACATGCTGTCCAAAAGTAGGGGAACCCTCCCGTATATCCACGGCTACATCAAGAACTGTTCCTTCTAAAACCCTTACTAGTTTTGTTTGGGTAAAAGGAGGTAGTTGGTAATGTAGACCTCGTAAGACCCCGTATTTTGATCTGGACTCATTATCCTGACAGAAATTTACCTTATAGCCTAAAAAATCTTCTAACTTATCTTTTCGAAAAGTTTCGGCAAAGTAACCTCTATCGTCTCCAAAGATCTTTGGTTCACATATTACTACATCGGGAATGGATGTTCTAATAAACTTCATCTATCTTCTTTTTTCAGCTCTTTTGATCAGGTACTGCCCATAACCGTTCTTTTTTAAGGGTTGGGCCAGGGCCAGCAATTCTTCTTTATTTATATAACCTTTCTCAAAAGCTATCTCTTCTATACAAGATACTTTTAAACCCTGTCTTTTCTCTATGGTATGAATAAAATTTGAAGCTTCCAGCATAGATTCATGCGTACCTGTATCCAACCAGGCATAACCTCGTCCCATCAACTCCACCTTCAAATCACCGGCTTCCAAATATGCTTTATTAACTGAAGTGATCTCCAATTCCCCTCTATGACTAGGCTGTACATTTTTAGCAACCTCTACTACCGAGTTAGGGTAAAAATATAATCCTGCCACAGCATAATTACTCTTTGGCTCCAACGGCTTCTCCTCTATACTGGTAACATTACCATCATTATCAAAGTCGGCTACTCCATATCTTTCAGGATCGTTGACGTAATACCCAAATACAGTAGCCCTATTTTCTATCTCAACATTCTTTACAGATTGGACCAATAATTCACTTAATCCATGACCGTAGAAGATATTATCCCCTAACACTAGACAAACATCATCATCCCCAATAAACTCTTCCCCAATAAGGAAGGCCTGCGCCAAACCATCGGGGCTTGGTTGCTCCTTATATTCCAATCTAATCCCCAGTTCCGAACCGTCTCCCAATAGCTTTTTGAAGTTAGGAAGATCTTCAGGAGTAGATATAATAAGTATTTCCCTGATTCCCGCGAGCATGAGTACCG
>JBFIMP010000374.1:0-1981 GCA_041611635.1 Christiangramia sp. | reverse complement strand
TTTCCAAACGGCTAACCAAGGTTACGCACTGGCTTTTTACGCTTAAATATCTGGCAGGTGTTTCCCTAGGATATTTTGGAGCAAGTACTGGCGCTGCTTCTGCATTGATGGCTGCTGCTGGACTGAATACTACAATCGCTGCAATAGTTTCCCGGGGAGGAAGGCCAGATCTCGCCATGTCTGTGTTAAAAAAGGTAAATGCGCCTACACTTTTAATAGTTGGAGGTGACGATATACCGGTAATAGAATTAAATAGAAAAGCTTATAAATCCTTAACAGGGATAAAAAAAATGGAGATAGTTAAAGTCGCCACCCATTTATTTTCGGAATCCGGGAAACTGAATGAGGTGGCTGTTTTATCAGCAAATTGGTTTAAAACCTATTTAAAATAAAGAAGATGTATAAAGATAGAGTTGATGCAGCCCTATTACTGGCTAAAAAATTAATACCATATAAAGATACGAACAGTGTGATTCTAGCAATACCCAGAGGAGGAGTACCGCTGGGCTATATTTTAAGCCAACAACTCAACCTTCCATTAGAAGTAGTGCTTTCAAAAAAGATTGGGCATCCTTTGCACCGGGAATTTGCAATTGGAGCGGTAACTCTTACCAGTAGGAAATTAAGTGATGCGGCGGCAGAGGTTCCTGCTGTATATATTGAAGAAGAAACTAAAAGAATAAGGGAGAAGCTTGGTAAGCGCTACGAGGAATATTATGGTGATAAGGAGCCAACACCTTTAAAAGGTAAAACTTTAATCATAGTAGACGACGGTATAGCCACTGGGAATACGATGCTTTCAATCATAGAAATGCTTCATGAAGAGAAGGCTGCTAAAATTGTAGTAGCTATTCCCGTCGCACCATATTCGGCTATAAAGAAGTTCAAGAAATTTACGATGATAGATGAAGTGATATGCCCATTAGTCCCAGATTATTTCAGGGCGGTTGGGCAGTTCTATCAAAATTTTGATCAGGTAGAAGATCATAAAGTGAAACAGTTACTACAGCAGGCATCGCTAGGTTCTTCTAATTGAAGGTAATATGACTATTTATCTATAAAGCTGAAGGAGTGACTACCTGTAATTTTTGAAATAGGGTTTCTGCAAATAAAGGTGTAAGTTTCCTTCATTTTTCCTCAGTCTTATTTGCGACGGCTAGAGTAACCTTATAAGTTCCCAAACCAATATGATATGACCGGTCTCCAAAATACACCCTGCGTAAACAGCCAATATTAATTTATGCCCGGGAATTCATTTCAATGGCCAGCGCATTACCAATATGTGAATTATGTGGAAGTTCCTGCAGGACCTCAGGTTTTACCTCTCAGAAATTCGCCTGAATCATTTATTTCAAATAAAATAGATAGCCCATGAATCGGGTAATATGAAACCCTAATAATCTACACAGACTTTTTTCTTGAGCTATGCAAAATTAAGGTCCCTTTCTACATCGTAACTCCCTGGAGCTTGGCAAGCAGCACTGTGTGCCTCTTCTTTCTCTATAAGAGAGTTCACTCTTCCACGCAATTTTACCTTAGGCTCCTCTACTTTAAATTTGTAAATAAAGGCTTCAATTTATAACGAACTGCCTATTTTATTTTAATTCACTCTTTTATTTGCTAAAGTTCTTCAGCTAGTTTAAGCTTAATTAAACTGCTCACACTTATCACTCCAATTATATGTTCTTAGATGAATTTTGCAGCATCATTTTGCTTAGGTCATTGAAAATCAACAGTAAGAAAGATCCAATTAATATTAATTTTAATTGAAATTCTATCTTCAGGTATAGAACATTTCTATTCTAAGGCATCTGCGTTGGCTCTGGCAATTTGCTTACAGGTCTATCTAGATTCAAAGCCGTATTTCACTTTAATATTCTCAGCAATAGTTCTACTATACAAACACCTTTCGTTGTTTTTACAGCAGCAAATTTTTAAAAAAGCTATTTTACTAAACCGCCAAGGGCAATAACCCTTTTAT
>JBFIMP010000373.1:0-2013 GCA_041611635.1 Christiangramia sp. | reverse complement strand
CCAAAATAGCCATTTCCCTGGTGCAGGTAACCAGTGACATACCTGGCGGGAATTCCAAGCTGTTCCGCGATGGCGATATACAAATGGGTAAGATCCTGACAAACTTCTTGTTTGATCTCCAGGATGTGACTTAGATCTGTATCTAGATTGGTCACATTGATCTTAAAAGTAAATTCCTTTTTTTCCAGGAATTAAGATCCTCAAGATTCTGAAAAAGGCTTAGGTTTTTATCGAATTTGAAATCAACTTCCTGATGCAGTGTGGTAAGGTCTGTGAAAGAAGAAAAAAATCATTTTCAGTTAATTAATTAAAAGCTTAAGAAAAACAGTGGATGTTTAAATAAACACTCAGTAAAAATTATATTCATAGTAAATAAGTCTATTCTATTGTGAATACTGAATTTTAGAAAAAAGACAATTTAAATTTTACCTTAGCATTTCAGAAAAAATGACCATGAAAGAAATAGACCTAAGAAGTGACACTGTAACCAGACCTACCAAAGGAATGTTACAGGCAATGATGACCGCAAAAGTTGGAGATGACGTTTATAAAGAAGATCCAACCATAAATGCACTGGAGAAAAAGCTGGCAGATATGTTTGGTAAGGATGAGGCATTGTTTTTTCCCACGGGAAGTATGGCCAACCAGGCAGCGATCAAACTACACACCCAACCGGGTGAGCAGTTGATCTGTGATAAATGGGCTCACGTTTATAATTATGAAGGCGGAGGCGTTTCGTTTAATAGCGGAGTTTCCTGCAAACTTGTTGATGGTGTTCGTGGAATGATCAAAGCTGAACAGGTTGAGGAAAGTATAAATCCGCCAGACTTTTATCATAGCCCGCTAACCACCCTGGTCTGTCTTGAGAATACCACCAATAAAGGAGGTGGCGCCTGTTATGATCTGGAAGAGGTCAAAAAGATAAGAAAGGTATGCGATGAGCATGAACTGGGATTGCATCTTGATGGAGCCAGATTATTCAATGCTATCGTCAAAAATGATGAGGATCCTAAAGATTACGGGAAGATGTTCGATACGATCTCGGTTTGTCTTTCCAAAGGTCTTGGTACTCCGATGGGGTCGGTTCTTATTGGAGATAAAAGTTTGATGAAAAATGCGATCAGAGTTAGAAAGGTTCTGGGTGGTGGAATGCGCCAGGTTGGTTTTATGGCTGCTGCCGGAATTTATGCTTTAGACAATCATTTAGAGCAATTAAAAAAGGATAATGAAAGAGCTTCTGAGATAGCCGAGGTTTTATCATCTCTTGATTATATAGGAAAGGTAGAACCTGTAGAGACTAATATTATCATTTTTTACCTGAAAGATGCTGAGAATGAAAAAGCATTCATGGATAAACTTTCAGAAAATAATGTGAGGATTAGTAATATGGGGCAGGGGAAATTAAGGATCGTGACTCACCTTGATTATTCAGAAGAAATGCATCATCACTTTCTGTCTATGCTTCAAAAGATAGATCTGTAGTTTTTGATAAACTTAACTAAAGATTAGCAGGGGTTTAATAAAACTGAGGTTTAATTTCATTTATTTTTCTGGAAAATAGATTTATGAAGAATTTGAAACCAAGACAGGAAGTTCCAGAACTTATTGTAAAAACCACTAAAGGCTTAAAGTGGGATCTTCGGGATAATCAGCCGGAACATTTTACAATGCTTATTTTTTACAGGGGTATACATTGCCCGGTTTGCAAGAAGTACCTGGAAGAACTGAACACGAAGATCGAAGAATTTAGAGATAAGGGCGTCAATGTAATTTGCGTAAGTTCAAATAACGAGGAGCTGGCGCATAAGACGGTCGAAGAGTGGGATATTGATAAGCTGAATATTGGTTATGATTTTGGTATTGATGAAGGTAGGAAATGGGGACTGTTTATTTCAGAAGGGATAAAGGATTCGGAACCTGAAGTTTTTTTGGAACCAGCCTTGTTTCTTATTAGACCAGATAATACCTTGTACTCCGCTAGCATACAGTCAATGCCTTTCGCAAGACCAAAAT
>JBFIMP010000372.1:0-2014 GCA_041611635.1 Christiangramia sp. | reverse complement strand
ACCATCTAAGGAATGGGAATTCAGAAGTAAGCCAGCCTGGCAAAGACTTATCATCATGCTTGGTGGGGTCACCGTAAACCTTGTTTTAGGTTTCCTTATCTATATGATGATCATGTTCGTTTGGGGAACTGCTTATGTTGGGCCAGATGAAATGCCAGAAGGTTTTGCAGTAGTAGATTCTTTTGAGGACTATGGATTTGAGGATGGAGACAGGATACTTAAAGTAAACGGAAAGGAGTTCGAGAACAGCCTGGATATAAATAAACATCTTTTTATGAGAGATGTAGAGAATATCACGGTATTGCACCAGGATGGGACAGAGGAGACCATAAGTGTTCCAGAGGAGATTGGAACCCAGATGTTCGAGCAGGGCATAATGCAACCATTCGTGCCTATTATGGCTCCCGTGCTGGATTCGGTTCAGCCGGGACTCGCAGCCGAAAAAGCAGGTCTTAAAAAAGGTGATAAGGTTATTTCTTTAAATGAGATCGAAATAGGATACTACCACGAACTGGCCCCGGTATCTGTTGAAAACAAAGGCAAGGAAGTGAGCCTGGTTTATGAAAGAGATGGAAAGATTGAAAGTACTTCTATAACTCCTAGCGAAGAAGGAAAGCTTGGTTTTGTTAAGAATTACGAATTCGAAATCCAGAGAAAAAGCTATAACTTCCTGCAGAGTATAAATAAAGGTTTTGACTATGGATACTGGACGCTACGCGATTATGTGTATCAATTTAAATATGTATTCACCAAGAAAGGAGCTTCTCAATTAGGAGGTTTTGGTGCTATTGGAGGTTTATTCCCTGATACCTGGAACTGGGCTGGATTCTGGCATACCACAGCTCTATTATCGATCATCCTGGCGTTCATGAATATCCTGCCTATACCGGCGCTGGATGGAGGTCATGTAATGTTCCTTTTATATGAAATGGTAACCGGTAGAAAACCAAATGACAAGTTCATGGAAGTAGCACAGATGGTTGGTTTCTTCTTATTGATTGCTTTGGTGCTGTACGCAAATGGTAACGATATCTATCGCTGGCTTTTTGAATAAGCAGATCGTATCAATTAAAATAGGTAAGGCAGTGCATTCGCACTGCCTTTTTTGTATTCTTGCTTTTTTAAAGAAGAATTTTCAACTTATAATAAGTTACGGGAATGACCTAAAATATTGACATTCTGAGAGATTCAAAATTCTCTGAAAATTCTTCAAAAAAAATCGAAAAAATCTTTTGACGGCATTTAAAAATTGATTTATATTTGCAACCGCTTACAAAGCAAAACACTCCTCCTTAGCTCAGTTGGTTAGAGCATCTGACTGTTAATCAGAGGGTCCTTGGTTCGAGCCCAAGAGGAGGAGCAAAAGTAAAGCCTGACAGAAATGTCGGGCTTTTTTTGTGGATTAATATTAGGTCGGGAAGTTTATCCCAGGCAAGAATCAAGTCGGGAGAAGCCCGGGAGAAGGAACAAATTTAAAGCCATTCGTTTTACGAGTGGCTTTTTTGTTTTTAGGTGGCTTCTATCACTATTCCAGTCCCATAAAAAAGTAATTTTTAATATTTTTTTAATATACGATTAATGAAAATTTTAAAAATCTAAATTTTATTTGTGGTCTTGATAAGACACACTTAAGATCGTTTAAGTTTTTGTCGACTTGATTAATATAGTGTGCAGGGGCTGTCTATAAGGGCGGCCCTTTTTTTCTATTAAAACTTGCCGTAGTCTTAACCATTAGGAAACATTAGGTTAACCTTAGGGTCGTTTCTTTGCCAGCGACAAAAACTTAATAAACGATTTTCATGAAAAATGCGATTTACGCAGTACTAGTGTGTGTTTTGACTTCTTTTAACCTGTACTCACAGGAGATTAGCGATACAAAATTTGGAAAAGGATTGATCAACTTCACGGCTAAAGACAGTTCTTTCAGCGTGAAATTTGCTCCGAGGATTCAGTTTAGATCACAAACTTCCTGGGATTATGATGGTGAAAACTATGAAGGTCCAGAGCAGGCCTT
>JBFIMP010000371.1:0-2016 GCA_041611635.1 Christiangramia sp. | reverse complement strand
GTGGGCGCGAAGGGATTCGAACCCCTGACCCCTTGGGTGTAAACCAAGTGCTCTGAACCAACTGAGCTACGCGCCCTTCATGATTGCGGATGCAAATATATTAAAAATCACTTACCACAAGTATAAAATTTTAATGATTTTCAATTAAAATTTCAGGCATTAAAAAAGGCTTCCATTTCCGGAAGCCTTTTCTCATTCTGTGGGCGCGAAGGGATTCGAACCCCTGACCCCTTGGGTGTAAACCAAGTGCTCTGAACCAACTGAGCTACGCGCCCTTGCGTGAATGCGGATGCAAATATAGACTAGATTTTCAATTACACAAAACAATTTAAGCGAAAAATTAAATTAATTTCTAATAAAAAAAGAAGTCCTGACCCAAGAAGCTCAGGACCAGATTTTTATTGGTTGCTCTTTATTAATTCGGGAACAGATCTGTAAATATAATCTCCGTGTTTTCCAGTGAAGATTTTACCCATTTCCATCATAAACTCTTCTCTTTCCTCTTCATTTGCCCAGTTAGTCTCCACAAGTTGTTGTTCTTCATCAAAAAATGCCTCGATATCTGCGAGCTTGTCAAAGATAAAAACCTCTGCCATCTCCCTGCTATTAGAACCCCAAAGATGCCTGTGCGTATAATAACCTTTTAAATTCTTAGAATTTTTAGTGATCTTTTCATGATACTCCCTGAAATTCTTTGGAGAGCCTTTCCCGTCCATTGCCAGGTCGCTTGTTCGAACATAAATAATTCGCGGTGTACTTCCCGTATTTTTCGCTGCCGGAATCATATAATTCATAGACTGATATATTTCATCCTTATGCTGCGGACTGTAATAGCTGCTTTGCTTATCAAAAAACTCCTTTCTTTTAGCTTCATCTGGCCAGCCCTGTTCTATGAGTTCCTGATTTTTTTCGTTCGCATTCTCTATATCAGCCCAGGTTTGATATACGTTAACCAGAACTACTTCTGAATTATCTGGCGTGAAATAATGTGTGAAAACCCATGAATTCAGAATCAGGTCATTTTTGCTGGTCACTTTATTGAAATATTGCTTTTCTGTTTCCAGCCAATCTGAAAAGTCAACATCTGGATTGTCGCTCCAATGGGTGGTGGTCATGGTAATGTAAACCGGCTCGTAAGGCTGATCATTTTGTTCCTGGGCTATGGCATTCCCGGTTTGGGAAACAAATAGCGCCAAAGCTAATAGTTTTACAATTGTCTTCATTTTTAGTTGAATTTATTAGTGAATAATATTCACAGCTAAATAGTCAACTCAAAAGTAGGGATGGGTTATAACAATGGAAAGTTAAGTGACAGACCTGGATAACAATTATAGTTCGCTATTATACAGCATCTTATAAAGATAGGCGAAATTTTTATTCCGCCTAATATTGGATCATATTACTTCGGCAATCGTAAAGTTACTGCCTCCTATAAAAATAAGATCATCTTTTATAGCAGTGCTCAAAGCCGCTGTATATGCAGCCTGGACAGAATTATAAATCTCACCTCTCAATCCATATTTCAGCGCTTCTGCCTTCAGTAATTCAGCTTCCAGACCTCTTGGTACGTCTGGTTTTGAAAAGTAAAATTTAGCCTCCTTAGGAAATAATGGTAAAACTGTAGATAGATCTTTATCATTTACCACTCCTAAAACCATATGTAATTGCCTGTATTTTTCCTTTTTTAATTGTTTCAGGACATATTTAAGCCCCTCGGCGTTGTGCGCCGTATCACAGATTACTTTTGGATTTTCCTGAATAATATCCCACCTGCCACGAAGACCGGTATTGGATTTCGCATTTTCAAGTCCGTCTTTGACAGCATTCTCATCTATTTCCCAGCCAAGGTCTTTCAAAACCTTTAAAGAAGACAGTACGGTCTTTAAATTTTTTTGCTGATAATCTCCTCGCAGATCTGTAGAGTATTCCGGAAAGCTATAATCTTCAGCAAAGAATATATTAGCATTTTGTTCCAGCGCTTTCGATTGAAAAACAGGAATTGTTTCCTCTTGTTTT
>JBFIMP010000370.1:0-2048 GCA_041611635.1 Christiangramia sp. | reverse complement strand
GAGAAGATGCGTTTCAAAAACCCAGGGTGCAAAAAGCATTGTTATTAGGTAACCTCCGGTAGCACCACCAAAATGTGCATCGTGACCTATATTGTCTGCTCTGCGCTTCATGCCGTAAATGGTATATAGCAGGTAACCAATTCCAAAAACATAAGCTGGAACTGGAATCACAAAAAACAACCCAAGGGTCATACCCGGCTGCAATAAGATCGCAGAATATAACACTCCCATAACGGCTCCACTGGCTCCCACGGCTGTATAATTAAAGTCGTCTTTATGAAAAAAATAAGAAAGAAGGTTTCCCAGTAACAAGCTACCAAGGTAAATAATGATAAAGGCAATCGCTCCTAGATTATAAATAAGCACGTTGGCGAAAAAGTAAAGTGTCAACATATTCACAAAGAGATGGCCTGTATCTACATGTAAAAATCCAGAAGTAACAACCTGAAATTTGGACCCTTGCTTAATATCGGAAATATTGAATTTGTATTTATTGAAAAAAGATTCATCACTAAAACCTTTAAATGAAACCAGAACGTTCACGGCAATCACAACGAGCGTTGCAAGGTTTAATTCTCCCATATATGCTTAAGTTTAGTTTCAAATATACCATATATTTGCCGAAAGTTTTTTTATGCAAGGATTAGTTTTCTGGTTGGTCTACCCTATCCTATGGTTTGTTTCCATTCTGCCTTTCCGGTTATTTTACATGTTCTCTGACGCTGTCTTCTTTTTAGTATATAATATCATTGGATACCGAAAGAAAACAGTACGAGAAAACCTGGAACTGGTTTTTCCTGAAAAACCTGAGCAAGAAATAAAGAGAATTCAGAAGAAATTCTACAGTCATATGTGTGATATGTTCTTGGAGATGATCAAAAGTATCTCGATCTCTGAGAAAGAAATTGAAAAGCGCTTCACCTTTACTAATCTGGAATACCTTCGAAAATTAGAAAGCCTCGATAAGAGTCTTGTAATAATGCTTGGGCATTACGCCAGTTATGAATGGATAAATGCATTACAGTTATATGGCATGAAATATAAAACCTATGGAGTATACAAGCCAATTAAGAATAAGCGCTTTGATAATCTGGTAAAAAAAATAAGGGGGAGATTTGGAGGGACCTTAATTTCAACCCGCCAAACAACTGAAGTTATAAGATACAATCAGGAGAATGGAATTCTTGGAAATTATGCCATGATCGCAGACCAGTCACCCAAATTAAGCCGGGCCAAAAATTGGCTTTATTTTATGGGAATAAGGGTTCCTGTATTTGAAGGTTCAGACAGACTTGCCCGAAAACTGGATATGGCTGTGGTATATCTGCATGTAGAAAAGGTTGGCCGTGGATATTACGAAGCTACCCTTAAGCCGATCACAGAAAATGCCCCGGCAG
Organism: Christiangramia sp.; assembly: GCA_041611635.1. Classification (GTDB taxonomy): domain Bacteria; phylum Bacteroidota; class Bacteroidia; order Flavobacteriales; family Flavobacteriaceae; genus Christiangramia. The sequence goes on along the minus strand of JBFIMP010000370.1, from coordinate 651 downwards.
AGCCTAAACATGCGATCACCAAAAAATTTATTGAATACCTGGAGGACCAGATCTATAAAAAACCGGAATATTATTTATGGACTCATAAACGATGGAAACATCGCAATGAGCCCATTCCTAAAAATGCTGAAATAATAGATTAAGAAATTATGTCCCGGATCTCTTTAATCATTTTCTGAGCAAGATCATCTGCTTCCTGTTGTGATTTAGCTTCGGTATATATTCTAATGATCGGTTCTGTATTTGATTTTCTAAGATGAACCCAATTTTCAGGAAAATCGATCTTCACTCCATCTACAGTTGAAATCTCTTCCTGAGCATGTCTTTTTTCCACTGACTTCAAAATTCCATCGACATCAAGACCCGGCGTTAATTCGATCTTATTTTTACTCATAAAGTAAGAAGGATATTCATTTCTTATTTCGGAGACCTTTTTACCATTTTCAGCTAAATAGGTAAGAAAAAGAGCTGAACCTACAAGGCTATCCCGTCCATAATGAGCTTCAGGATAGATAATTCCACCAGTCCCTTCACCTCCTATGATTGCATCATTATCTTTCATTAGCTGTACTACGTTCACTTCTCCAACAGCACTAGCAGAGTATGTTCCATTGTGCTTTTCAGTTATATCACGTAGCGCTCTCGAGGACG
>JBFIMP010000369.1:0-2048 GCA_041611635.1 Christiangramia sp. | reverse complement strand
GTCTATAACGGTATAGGTGGATATAAGACATGGTCACAAAAAAGTTATTATGGCTTGCGTGGAAGGATCAATCAGGAAGTAAAATGCAATAACAATAAAACCGGAACTTTGAATATCGAAGGTCGTGGATTGGATGTTAATGATTGGAAGGTAAGTTTCTTCGATTTTGATGATCCGGAGAATCACTATATATTGAAAAAGCTTTTGAAGAATTCCCAAAAGCTGAATGAGAATTTAATCGGAGATCTATATACCAAATACGCCAACGATTTAGAAATGCTATGGCGAATGCATTATGGAACTCCTTTTCTCTGCCGTTACTAAACAAAAATAAAATGAATGAATTCTAATTTTCAGTTCATAAAAGAGGAATGGCCGGAAGTATTTGATCGCTTTCAAAAAGCGGAAAAATATGCCATTTCAGATCCTAGGACCTCACTAGCTTATTCTAGAATGGGAATAGAACTCTGCCTAAACTGGATGTATGAGAATGATCCAGCTTTAGAACTACCTTTTGACACCTCCCTGAATGGTTTAATGATGGATCATAACTTTAGTCATCAGGTACCTCAAAAGATCCTTACCGACCTGCATTTGATTCGGAAAACGGGAAACCTGGCCACTCATAATAAATCTGTTAGCAAGGATGATAGTCTTTCCTCGATTGAAAAAGCATTTTTCTTTAGTCGCTATTTATCGAGATCTTATAATCCTGAGGATTATAAAGATCCCGGAATGTTTAGTTGGGATTTTGTTCCGCAGGAAAGTGTCGAAAAGCTTACCCAGAGACAGCTTAAAGAACTTATCGATCAGTTTGATAGTTCTGTAGACAAGTGGCAAGAAAAGATCAAAGAGGCAGAAGAAAAAGCCGCTGAGCTTGCAAAAACTAATGAGCTCTACCGAAAAAGGGTTGAGGAACTGGAAGCAGAACTAGCTTCAAATAAGGAAGCTGCAAAAGAAGAAGATGCGGTAGTTCACCCGGTTAACGAAAAAGAGACCAGAAGATATTTTATTGATGTTTCCTTAAGAGAAGCCGGTTGGGATTTAAATGGAGCCAGAGACAAAGAATATAAGGTGAATTACATGCCAACTTCCACCAATAAGTCTGAAACTGGATATATAGATTATGTTCTTTGGGATGATGATGGTAGACCCTTAGCCTTAGTGGAGGCAAAGAAAAGCCTGGTGAGTGCTAAAAAAGGTGAGAATCAGGCACAATTATATGCCGATAGTTTAGAGAAGACCTTTGGTCGGAGACCGATCATGTTCTATAGTAATGGTTTTGAGAATTATATCTGGGATGATCAATTCTATAAGGCTGCTCGGGAGATAAAAGGATTCTACACCAAGCGGGAATTACAGACCATGATGTATCGCAGGGAAAACCGAAAAGATATTCGAACCCACCCTATTGATACAGATATTGCCGGAAGGCCTTACCAAATGAGGTCCATTAGAAGTATTGCCGAACATTTTGCAGGGAATGATGCCCAGACAGGAAAACTCATTGGAAAAAATAGAAAAGCTCTTTTAGTTCTTGCAACTGGAACAGGTAAAACCAGAACTTCCATTGCCTTGTCAAAACTGTTATTTGAAGCTAATTGGGCAAAAAGGATATTATTCCTGGCAGATAGGATCAGTTTAGTTAAGCAAGCCCATAGAAACTTTGTAAAGCATCTACCTGAATATTCTACGGTAAATCTTTTAGAGGATAAAGAAAATCCAAATACAAGATTAGCCTTCTCCACGTACAAAACAATGATGAACCTTATTGATAAGGTTCGGGAAGGTGATGAACGGTTTTATGGGGTTGGGCATTTTGACCTGGTTATCGTAGATGAAGCGCATAGATCCATATATCAGAAATATAAAGCTATTTTCGAATACTTTGACTCCTTATCTCTTGGATTAACTGCCACACCTAAAGACTTCATTCATCATAATACCTACGAAGTTTTTGGATTGTCTGATCACAACCCTACAGATGCATACTCTTTTGAAGAAGCGGTGGCCGAAGGTCACTTAACTGATTATGTTTCTATTCCAGT
>JBFIMP010000368.1:0-2058 GCA_041611635.1 Christiangramia sp. | reverse complement strand
CACATGACTCGGCATAATGTCGTTCACATAACGCAACCTATTCATGTTCACATCGAGAACGGTCACCTGCGCACCAAGACCTGCAGCCATTTTCGCGGCCTGAATTCCAACTGTGCCCGCACCTAATACAAGCACTTTACCCGGTGGCACCCCGGGAACACCGCCTAATAAAAGTCCTTTCCCTTTAACCGGTTTTTCCAGATATTTTGCCCCCTGCTGGATAGCCATTCTTCCGGCAACTTCACTCATTGGGGTCAGTAAAGGCAAAGTCCCATCCTCATCTTCTACCGTTTCATAAGCAATACACACAGATTTGCTCCTCATCATAGCTTCGGTAAGGTTTTGATTGGAAGCAAAATGAAAATAGGTAAACACGATCTGATCTTCTTTAATAAGATCATACTCCTGCTCGATTGGCTCTTTTACCTTTACGACCATATCACTTTGCTGATAAACCCTGTCTATAGAAGGCAAAATGGTAGCACCGGCAGCATGGTAATCTTTATCGTCGAAACCACTGCAGTCACCAGCGGTAGATTGAACCAGAACCTGATGACCTAATTTGGAAAGTTCAAGCACTCCGGCGGGAGTCATTCCCACCCTGTTTTCATTGTTTTTGATCTCTTTTGGAATCCCGATTATCATAGTAGAAGTTTTAGATTCCGAAAAATAGTAAAGAAAATAAAAATAGGGGGTGTCAAATATAAAAAATAACATTTGACACCCCTATTTAATATTTCAAAGGGGGTTAAATTACAATATTTACAATTTTACCCGGAACAACTATAACTTTTTTGGGGGTAGATCCGTCTAATTGATTTTTTGTTCTTTCATCTTCCAGAACATTTTTCTCAATTTCATCTTTACCCATATCCAAAGGAAGCTCCATCGTAAAACGCATTTTCCCATTAAAAGAAACAGGATAGTTCTTTTTGCTTTCTACTAAATACTTCTCTTCAAATTCAGGATATTTAGCGGTAGTAACAGAATCTGAATTACCCAGTTTCTCCCAAAGCTCTTCAGCGATATGAGGAGCATAAGGAGCGATTAGAACAGCTAAAGGCTCAAGAATCTCACGGCTATTGCATTTTTGAGCGGTAAGCTCATTCACACAGATCATGAAAGTTGATACAGAAGTATTAAAGCTGAACTCTTCAATATCCCCGGTTACTTTTTTGATCGTTTTGTGCAGGGTCTTTAAAGAATCTGCTGAAGGTTTTTCATTTGAAACAGAGAATTGCTCCCCGTCATGGTAAAGCTTCCAGAGTTTTTTCAGGAAGTTATGTACTCCGGTTATCCCGGCAGTATTCCACGGTTTCGCCTGATCAAGTGGCCCAAGGAACATCTCATACATTCTTAAGGTATCTGCCCCGTAATCTTTACAGATCTCATCTGGGTTCACCACATTGTACTTGGATTTGGACATTTTCTCCACTTCCCTTCCTACGATGTACTTCCCATCCTCGGTTAGGAATTTAGCATCGGCAAATTCCGGACGCCAATTTTTAAAGCCTTCAATATCCAGCTCATCTGAAGCATTAACTAAAGAAACATCAGCATGGATTGGCTGAACATTATTGCCTTTAATCTGGTTCTTGGAAACAAACACATTCTCTCCTTCCAGTCTGTAAACAAAAGCACTGGTTCCAAGGATCATTCCCTGGTTGATCAGTTTTTTGAATGGTTCTTCAACGGTCAACCAGCCACAATCATGTAAGAATTTAGTCCAGAACCTTGAATATAATAAGTGACCGGTAGCATGTTCACTACCTCCAATATATAGATCTACATTTTCCCAGTACTCCTGAGCTTCTTCCGAAACAAAGCGATCAGGATTCCCGGCGTCCATATATCTGAAAAGATACCAGCTGCTTCCCGCCCATCCCGGCATGGTATTCAATTCTAAAGGAAAAACAGTTTCATCATCTATTTCAGAATTGGAAACCACTTTATTATTCTTTGTATCCCAGGCCCAATCGGTAGCATTTCCTAATGGCGGCTCACCGGTTTCGGTTGGCAGATATTTTTCAACTTCTGGCAATCTTAAAGGAAGGTGCT
>JBFIMP010000367.1:0-2093 GCA_041611635.1 Christiangramia sp. | reverse complement strand
CTGGTAGCCCGATGCGTGAGTTTTTGCACGTAGATGATATGGCTGATGCCGTGGTTTTTGCAATGGAGAATAAATTACCTGAGCACCTATATAATATAGGGACTGGAAAAGACCTTACTATTAAAGAGCTGGCAGAATTAATTCAAAAAGTTGTTGGTCGTACTGGAGAGATCATTTGGGACAGTTCTAAACCAGATGGGACTCCACGCAAGTTGATGAATGTAGATAAGATGAAATTTGCAGGTTGGAAAGCTTCGACTGATCTGGAAGAAGGGATTCAAAAAACCTATCACTGGTTTTTGAATAATCAAGACAAATTTAAAGAAGTTAAATTGTAGTAATCTATGCAACCTGCCCGGCTTTTTTTGACGGGTCCGCTCAAATCCGTGGTATCTGTGTTTTCAAAGGATCCGCGAAATCAGTAAATAAAATGAAGATTAAGAATATCTGTTGTATCGGTGCTGGCTACGTAGGTGGTCCAACAATGGCTGTGATCGCTCAAAAGAATCCGGGAATAAAGGTAACGGTTGTAGATTTAAACGAAAAAAGAATTGCCGCCTGGAATGATGAAGATCTGAATAGTTTACCTATTTATGAACCCGGCTTGGCAGAAGTTGTAAAGGAAACGCGAGGAAAAAATCTTTTCTTCTCTACGGAAGTGGACAAAGCCATCGCTGAAGCGGGAATGATCTTTATTTCGGTTAATACACCTACCAAGACCTATGGAATTGGAAAAGGCATGGCGGCCGATTTAAAATACATTGAACTTTGTGCGCGACAAATAGCAAGGGTTGCCAAAACCGATAAAATTATTGTAGAAAAATCTACATTACCTGTAAGGACTGCTGAGGCTTTAATAAACATTTTGGACAATACTGGAAATGGAGTGAATTTTCAAATTCTTTCCAATCCTGAATTTTTAGCGGAAGGTACTGCTGTGCAGGATCTATTGAACCCAGACAGGGTTTTAATTGGTGGAGATATAGATACTGAAGACGGAAAAAAAGCAATGCAGGCACTCGTAGATATTTATTCTAATTGGGTGCCAAAAGGACAAATACTTACCACGAATGTATGGTCTTCCGAATTATCTAAGCTTACTGCAAATGCATTTTTAGCGCAACGTGTTTCAAGTATTAATGCGATGAGTGAATTATGTGAAAAAACGGGTGCAGATGTTAGTGAAGTTGCTAAGGCAGTGGGGATGGATACCAGAATTGGATCTAAATTTCTGCAATCTTCTGTTGGATTTGGAGGCAGCTGTTTCCAAAAGGATATTTTAAACCTGGTTTATATAGCTAAATCTTATGGTTTAAATGAAGTAGCAGATTACTGGGAGCAAGTGATCATCATGAACGATCATCAAAAGAGGCGCTTTGCTGCCAATATTGTAAAGACCTTGTTTAATACGGTTTCTGGAAAAAAGATCGCGCTGTTAGGCTGGGCCTTTAAAAAGGATACCAACGATACCCGTGAATCTGCGGCTATTTATGTAGCAGATTATTTATTGAATGAGCAGGCTGAGATTGTTGTTTATGATCCAAAGGTTACTGAAGAGCAAATTTATGTAGATCTGGATTATTTAGGGACAAGAACAGAAGCAGAAAATAGAAAGATGGTACGAGTGGTTAAAGAACCTTTGGAGGCAACCACAAATGCTCATGCAATTGCTGTACTTACCGAATGGGATGAATTTAAAGTTCTTAACTGGCCATCTATTTATCATAATAGCTTGAAACCTGCATTTCTATTTGATGGGAGAAGACTGTTGGATTTGTCAGAATTAAAATCTATTGGTTTTGAATCATATGTTATAGGGAGCTAATTCTGAAAATTAGCGGAGGTAACATTCAATTGGATAGAAGGTATATAAAAGGTTTAACCTTCTAAAAATGAAATAAGTAATTCTGGAAATGTCAAGTCAAAAAAGCTCAAAAATAGCTAAAAATACTATATTCCTTTATATTAGGATGTTATTGACTATGGCAGTGTCCTTATATACTTCTCGCATAGTTTTGGATTCCCTTGGAGTAGTAGATTATGGTATTTACAATGTAGTAGGAGGAATTGTCATTATGTTCTCCTTTTTAAGT
>JBFIMP010000366.1:0-2096 GCA_041611635.1 Christiangramia sp. | reverse complement strand
TCTCTATTAAAACTTTTGGATCTTCAGGTGAGGCATCATCCCCTATATACACATTAAACTTCTTATTGGTCTGATGTTTCAGAGATTCAAGCGTCTCTCCAAAGAAGCTAATCTTATAATATGGAATAACAACGGCCAGCATTATTTAAGAAACAATTTCAGGATTTTATAATGTTCTCGAGCTACAGGCTTTTTTCCCAATAAACCTAACCATTCTGTGAAAGCCTGTTGTTTCATTCCTTTTTCAAAGAGACCTGTGATAAAGATAACATGATTAGAAAACTCTAACCTTCCAGCGGCATCCTCCGGAATTTCTCCTGTTCTTTTTGGCAACTCTGCCTTATAGAGGCTGTGTAATCTCAGGCTGGACTCATACCAGGACCGGTCCAGTTTTCCCATCGAGTAATGCTCTATAAGAATATTACTGGTTACCATTAGTGTATATCCGGCCTTTAAGTAATCTAGACACAATGAAAGATCATAATTATGAAATCCTGTTAGTTTCTCATTAAACCGAATTTCAGGATCTTTTCGGGCCGCCATAAAAACTCCATCTACAGCCACGACCTCTTCTTCTGCCTTGTTGAAACCATAATTCCAGTGATCTTTAGTTTCCTCATCAATATGTTGCAGGATATTTACCACCCGGTAAGGTTGCGGACAGTTCCACCAGGCAGAAGGACTACTGGTCTTTATTTTGCTTCCGGCCACTCCAATAAGCCCAACGCCTTTATGTCTTGAGAATAACTCCAACAGGGTCTTACCCCAATTTGCAGTATGCAGTTTTACATCTTCATGTAAAAAACATAGAATTTCACCGCTAGTCCTGTCGACACCCTCATTATATGCCTGGAAAATAGAATATTTATTTGATGAATTATCTATAACCACGATCTCATTTTCAACGCCTATCGTGCTTAAGATATTCTCACTAAGCACCTTTACTCTATTAGGTTCTTTACTACAGATTATAATTGAGATCATCTCCCCGAACCATTTTCAGTTATAGAATCAAAGATCTTAGGGCACATATTTTCCGGAGTAAAAGCAGCAAACAGCTCCATAGCTTTATTCCCATCAGCCCTGAGCTTATGAGGATCTTCATAATATTCAATTACTCTTAGAGCCATTTCCCTGGTATCTAAGTAAGGAACGATCTCACCTCCGCCAAGTTTTAAAATTTCTTCGGTACCCGTTGCGCCTTCAAAGCAGATTACAGGTTTTCCCAGCATCGCCATTTCAATAGCAGCAAGGGGAAAAGGATCTTCCCTCGAAGTGAGCAAAAACAAATCGAAATCTTTAATTACGTTTACTGGATCTTCCCTTTCACCAAGAAAAGTCACTCTATTTTCCAGACTGGCCTTTTCAAGATCAGCATTTAGAATAATGGACTCAGTCTTAGAAATGGATCCGAGCCATTGAAATTCTATATTACTATCTGGTTTTCTTAAGATAAGCTCCCGTGCAACCTAAATGAACAGGTCGCTGCCTTTACGCCAGTGAACCGTTCCCATACCTCCAACGATGAATCTTTCCTTCTTTTCCTTCTGAACTGTTTCATTGGCAATCTGAGTAAATTCATATAAGACATCAATTTTCTCCTGTGATATATTGTAATTTTTTGATAAACTATTAGAGACGATCTCTGAAGCAGCGATAAACCTATCTACCTGACTTGCTAATTCCGAGAAGTTAGGCTGCAAAAGTTTTATCACGGTATTTAATTCATGAATATGAGCAATGACTTTTGACTTAGAACTAATTAGTTTTAATTGCTGCGCAACGGGAATAGATACTATCGTGTTAGCGTATATAAGATCGAATTCCTTTTGAGCAAGGTACTCCAGCGTATTATTTTGCAGCTCTCTTTTACTTTTAGTCTTTGAGAATCTTTTTAGAAACGAGGCCTTAGCGTTATCATGCTTATTCCAGAAAATAATCTCATCGACCACTTCCTCAAACTCCTTTTTCATACCGCCGGTCTCCAGAGCTAATAAGCTAATCCTGATATCCTTTTTATTTTTCGAAATCCAATTTAAGAAAAGATAGAGCACTTTCGGGGCCCCGGTACGGGAAAGTTCATGCGATATAAAAAG
>JBFIMP010000365.1:0-2123 GCA_041611635.1 Christiangramia sp. | reverse complement strand
TGCCGCCTACATAAGCGACATCGCCGCCAATTTCAGAATAATTTTCATATCCATCATTAGAGCTATAACTGTCTACGTCTGTAAAAACTTCATTATCCAGTACCTCTCCAACCATTTGAGATTGTTGGGCAAATAGATTTTTATAATAGGTGCTATTATTGTTTGGTTTTACTTCATTCGCTTCTGGGTCTGCTTGTTCCCAGATACCCGGTCTTGACTCTCCGTAAATGCCATCAGCCTCATATCCCGAATATTGGTAAGAACCACAGGAAGCCAATGCGAAAAGAACTACCGGCACGAACAAGAGGTTTAGATTATTTCGTAAGGTGTAGTAAAGTTTCATTGGTAATTGTTTTTATTGTTGGGCATGCTAAAAATGCCTAGTTTTGCCCGAACGGTTAGTATGTACTACTGGTAAAAGTTACAAGTTTTATGCCAAATAACAAGAAATGGGTAAGAATTTAACGAAGCGAAGCGAAGACTATTCAAAATGGTATAATGAATTGGTTGTTAAAGCCGATTTAGCCGAAAATTCAGCAGTTAGAGGCTGTATGGTCATTAAGCCATACGGTTATGCAATATGGGAAAAGATGCAGGCTGAATTGGATAGGATGTTCAAAGAAACAGGGCATCAGAATGCCTACTTTCCTCTTTTTGTTCCGAAGCATTTATTTGAAGCTGAAGAGAAGAACGCTGAAGGTTTCGCTAAGGAATGTGCTGTGGTAACCCATTACAGATTAAAGAACGATCCAGATAAACCTGGAAAATTGATGGTAGACCCTGATGCTAAGCTGGAGGAAGAACTGGTTGTAAGACCAACTTCTGAAGCTATCATCTGGAATACTTATAAAAACTGGATACAGTCTTACAGAGACCTTCCTATTAAGGTAAACCAGTGGGCCAATGTGGTTCGCTGGGAGATGAGAACCAGATTATTCCTTAGAACTGCCGAATTTCTGTGGCAGGAAGGTCATACTGCTCACACTACTAAAAAGGAGGCACTACAGGAAACTGAATTGATGAACGATATCTACGCAGAATTTGCCGAGAACTTCATGGCAATTCCTGTGGTTAAAGGAGCAAAGACCGAAAATGAGCGTTTTGCAGGTGCCCTGGAAACCTATTGTATTGAAGCGCTTATGCAGGATGGGAAAGCATTGCAGGCTGGAACCTCGCATTTCCTTGGTCAGAATTTCGCCAAAGCCTTTGATGTGAAATTTGCCACTAAAGAAGGCGGGCTGGAATACGTTTGGGCTACTTCCTGGGGAGTTTCCACCAGGCTTATGGGGGCGCTTATAATGACGCATAGTGATGATAATGGATTAGTGCTGCCTCCAAACCTTGCGCCTATTCAGGTGGTCATCGTGCCTATCTATAGGAATGAAGAACAATTGGAGCAAATTTCTGAAGCAGCCAATAAGTTGGTAAAGGATCTTAGAGCAGTAGGAGTCTCGGTAAAATTTGATGATAATGATAATCAAAAGCCGGGATGGAAATTTGCGCAATATGAATTGCAGGGAGTGCCGGTAAGATTGGCTATAGGACCAAAGGATCTTGAAAAAGGAACGGTTGAGCTTGCCAGAAGAGATACGCTTACCAAAGAATTCGTGAAAAATGAAGAAGTAGTAGAGAAGGTAAAAGCCTTGATGAATGAGATCCAGGAAAGTCTTTATGCCAAAGCAAAAGATTACCGGGATTCTCATATTACTGAGGTTGAAAGCTTTGATGATTTCAAAAAAGTTCTAAAGGATAAAGGAGGCTTTATTTCTGCGCACTGGGATGGTACCCCAGAGACAGAAAATAAGATCAAGGACCTTACCAAAGCTACCATTAGGTGTATTCCTTTTGATAGAAAAGAAGAGGCGGGAGAGTGCGTTCTTACAGGAAAACCGTCAGAGGGAAGAGTACTTTTCGCGAAGGCCTATTAAAAATTTTAAAAAAAAATGGAGAACATTTGCGGCATTCCAAAAAAGTTGTATTTTTGCATCCGCATTTGAAACAAAACGGTCCGTTCGTCTAGGGGTTAGGACGCCAGGTTTTCATCCTGGTAACAGGGGTTCGATTCCCCTACGGACTACGAAAAGAAACACTGAAAGAATTGTGTTTGTTTTTAGCAACAAATT
>JBFIMP010000364.1:0-2125 GCA_041611635.1 Christiangramia sp. | reverse complement strand
TCACCGAGCTTTACTTTAAGCTTATCATACACGAGCAAAAGCAAATTATAGAAAGCCTAACCTTAACCGCTTCTTTTTTTATTGAAAAGCTCAACAGAATAAACCGCTACTTCAGGATCCTGATAGATTCTTTTGATGTGATGATAAAAGGTATGGAAAGAGAGCAATTCCTCAAATTCAGGATGGCCTTACTTCCAGCAAGTGGATTCCAGTCTGCTCAATTTAGAATGATCGAATTGTATTCAACCCCATTAGAAAACCTTGTTTCTGCAGATATCCGGAAAAATTTTTCGAAAGAGAACACAGCAGAGGAACTGTACGAAAATATCTACTGGAAAAAAGGTGGTATAGACTTGGAAACCGGCGAAAAAACACTCACTTTAAAACAGTTCGAAAAGAGATATACTCCTCGATTCTTAAGAATTGCGAATGCAGTATATGGAAATACCATTTATCATCGTTACCTGAATATGCATGAGGAGGACAGGAATAATCAAGACCTGGTAAAAGCGATGCGCAACCTTGATGTAAATGTAAATATTAATTGGCTTTTGATGCATATGGGAGCTGCTTACAGGTATTTAAGGAAAGACAAAGAAACTGTAAAAGCTACTGGAGGAACCAACTGGAAGAAATTCCTGCCTCCAAGTTTTCAAAGAATATCCTTCTTCCCAGATCTCTGGACAGAAGAAGAAAAACAAGATTGGGGTAAACAATGGGTGAACCACACGTTTAATACTGAAAAATAAAAAGTAAAAAAATTGAAGAAACTAGGCTTACTGTTTATGTTGATGCTGGCAATTGTTGCCTGCAATGATGACGAAAAAGACCAGGCTTTGAACGAAGAGGTTAAAAAGAAAAAACTACCTCCAGTAGAAAAGGAATATGGTTTTGTTCTTAATGATTTTGAAGTGGTTAAAGACACTATCCAACCTGGAGACAGTTTTGGGTATATCATGGATCAAAATGGTGTTGGTCATGGAAAGGTATTTGAGATTTCCAACAAGGTAAAAGACACCTTTAATCCTGCCCGTATTACTGCGGGTAAAAAGTATATGATCCTTAAGGCTAAGGATTCGGCGAAAACTCCGCAATATTTTATCTATGAAAATGATAAGATCAACTACACAGTGGTTTCTATTGGAGACAGCATCTATGCTGAGAAGAAAAAAAGACCGGTAACAGTAAAGCGAAGAGAAGTTTCTGGAGTGATCGTTTCTTCTCTTTCTGAATCTATGCAGGCACAGGGGTTAAGCAACCTGCTGGTATATGAATTATCTAACATTTACCAGTGGAGCATCGATTTCTTTAAACTTCAAAAGGGAGATCAGTTCAAAATGATTTATCATGAAAAATATATCGATGATTCGGTTTTTGTAGGAGTGGAAAAGGTAGATGCGGCAGTTTTCAAACATTCCGATAAGCCGTTTTTTGCATTCAATTACTTAAACGATACCATTTCAGGTAAACCAAGCTTTTATGATGAAGAGGCAAAAGCACTGCAGAGCTTCTTTTTAAAGGCCCCCCTTAATTATTCCAGAATATCTTCAAGGTATACCAAAAGACGTTTCCATCCGGTTCAAAAGAGATGGAAAGCTCACCTGGGTACAGATTATGCGGCAGATTACGGAACTCCTATAGTAAGTACTGCTAATGGTACGGTGATCGCCTCCAGTTACACTTCGGGTAACGGAAATTACGTGAAAATACGCCATAACAGTAAGTATACAACACAATATCTTCACATGACGAAAAGAGCGGTTAGAAACGGCCAGACGGTGAAGCAGGGAGATGTTATTGGTTACGTGGGAAGTACAGGTCTTGCAACCGGACCTCATGTATGTTATCGATTCTGGGTGAATGGCAGGCAGGTGGATCCTTATCGTCAAAATCTTCCATCTGCAAAGCATATAGAAGATAATCTCAAAGATGAGTATTTTGCTTATATCGAACCTCTTAAGGAAGAATTAGAAGAAATACCCTACAAAAATATATAGATGAAAAATATCAATCCAACCACTACCAGCGCGTGGAGCGAACTACAAGATCATTTTAAGAAGATAGAGAAAGCGCATATGCGCGATATGTTCTCCAAGGATGGTGATCGTGCAGATAAATTCACTCT
>JBFIMP010000363.1:0-2129 GCA_041611635.1 Christiangramia sp. | reverse complement strand
ACGCTAATTGGGGTATTATCTATGGAGGTGGTATTTATAAAAAAATCATAGTTCCTGGAGAGTGCAGCCCAGTGTTTTTTTCTGAGCTTTCCGGTAAATCTCACATCAAGATCCTGCTTCCGCGCCAGCTTTTTACAGGCAGCCATGGTACCATCCTTCTCGGGACCTACCATACATAAACTGGCGTGGGGATAGGTCTGTTTTAAAAGCTGCAGTACCTTAAGCGCCATCATGGGATTGTATCGCTTCTGAAAGCGCCTTACCCATAATAACTTAGGCCGGAACTCCCTGCGCTGCTCAAAAGGATACTTATCGGTACGTATAGCGTTGGGAATGATCCTGGTATTTACAAAACCGTGGGCCTGGAAAATATCATGCAAAAACCTGGATGGAGCAATATTGGCCTTGGCATTACCAAAAAGGCTCCTGCTCAACTTTTCTGAATGCACCAGGCGATCTGGTAAATTTCCTCCATGTAGTATAGGTATATATTCCAGACCAAAAAGCTGACAGGTCTTTCCAACCAGATAGGCATAATAAAAGTTCATTGCCCCGTAGGTATCTATTAGAACAATATCTGTAGAATCCTTAAACCTGGCGATAAGACCTAACATTTCTGCAAGCCGCAAAGCCTTATTATTGCGGGTGGAAGCAGTTTTTACCTTGTATCCCTCTTTCCGCAGCATTTTACTGAAAAATGAAATATAGGTAACCGTAAAACTATTGACCTGCAAGTCGTTTCCTATGTACAGGATTCTTTTTTTCATCTACTATATATAATAAGGCCAGGCCATAAATAAATGCGGGCAGAGCAATTCTCATCGCGGAATGATTAATCGTAAAAAACCAAAACGCCACGAATGCCAGAAAGTAAAAGTTATTTTTAAACTTGAACCAAAAAAGCAATGGTACAAATATAAGAATACATAAGGCGAGTAAGCCTAATAATCCATGTTCTGATAGTAATCTACTAATCTCATTATGGGTAGCAATTTTGATACCTAAATTCTCCTGTCTATATTCATAACCCTTACCTACTCCAATTCCGGTGATTGGATGATGATAAAAAGCAGTTAACTCGGTTTCTACAAGTTCCAACCTACCCGTAGAAATATCCTCTTTTAATTGGCCTGCAGCATCCCTGTTCGCATATCTATTCCCAATTAATCCAGAAGTTTCTACAGATGAAAAAAGCCACACTGAAATAAAAATTAGCAACATTCCGATAATCCTAAGATTGGTTCCCTCTACATTCTTAGTCTCCTGCTTATAATAATAAAATATTACGAAGGCGATGATACAAATAAGGGCGGTTATTACACCTCCCCTCGAAAAAGTTACAACGGCCCTATAACCCATCAGGATTAAAAGAATAGCATCAATAATATTAATTGTTTTATTTCTAATTGTAAAAAGCCGTGTGCATAGTAGAAATGCTCCTAAGCCTAACACTGTGGAAATCTGATTAGGACCAAAACCACCGGTGGCTGCATAGTTCCCTGAAAGATTTATCCGTACATTATCTAAACTAGGCGTATAAAAATACAGATACACCATTTGGGCAATAAGCGGTGCTAATAACATTAATAGAACTCTTTGAAAATCTTCTTTCTTTATTTTCTTATAATAACAATAAAGTGCGGAAACCCCGAGACAAACAGGTCCTGCGAGGTTAAAAGCAATTAACTTCCTAAAATCGGCATCATAACTTATGGTAAAAGAAGCGACTAAAACTCCCGGAAAAAGAATTAGGAGATAAGTCCAGTAAGGGATTGTTTTAGAACTAGCCCCTTTAAAAAACATACCAATTAGGAGAAAGATAATTACAGCATATTTCCCGGTCTCATAAAATATAACAGCACTGGTTTGTCTGAAAAACACTTCTGCCCCTGCTATATATGCAGCTGCCATTAGTGCCTCATTTCCCTTATTCTTGCGGTCAATAATTATAAAAATAAAGGTAGCCAGAATTCCATGGCAAATAATTTTCGCCAAAAAAGGAAATAAATAGATCGTAAACCCATAGAGTATATGAAGACATACAAATTTTAAATAAAACTTATTATTCTTATTTAAAGCTCTAAACATAAATCATTGCAAAAATTCAAGTATTGAGGAATAATCACCTT
>JBFIMP010000362.1:0-2150 GCA_041611635.1 Christiangramia sp. | reverse complement strand
ATTGTTAATGATATCTTCGCAGATGACGATGGTAAGTTCCAGGTTGGGGTCAATTACGTACAGGGTGATAGAACACCAGATCAACAGACCGTAGATAGATTCGGGCTTACCCTGTCTACTCAGATCTCAGACCGGGTAATCATTAATGGTCAGGTTGGAGTACCGATTGGAGGTGTAACCGAATCTGTTATCATAGGTGACCTTGAGATCCAGTTTCTTCTAAATGAAGAAGGAACCTTGCGGGCTAAGGTCTTTAATCGTGAAAATAACATTCAGTTCATCGGGGAAGAGATTGGTTTTACCCAGGGAGTTGGACTTTCCTATAACGTAGATTTCGATACTTTTAAAGAGTTGATCCGGAAGATTGCCAATACACAAATTGAAGAGCCCGAAGTGGAAGATGATACAAAATTGGAAGCCGCAGAATCTTTTGCTCCTGGCTATATTAATTTTTCAGAAGAAGAAAACTGATAAATTTTAATATTTATTTAATCCCATGTCTTCATCATACTTCTAACTTTGAAAGAATTATTCCGTTTTGCTTAGATCTTAAAATTTAGTTTGTAGATTTAAGTTTCAATTATCATTATTTATGACTAAAAAAGTTAAACGTATAGGAGTGATGACTTCCGGTGGAGATTCTCCGGGTATGAATGCTGCAATTAGGGCAGTTGTTAGAACCTGTGCTTATTACCATACCGACTGTGTGGGGTATTACCAGGGTTTTCAAGGAATGATCAATGGAGATTCAGTCAATTTGAATGCACGTAGCGTTCGTAACATAGTGAACCAGGGAGGGACTATCTTACAGTCTGCCCGGTCCAAGGAGTTCATGACCAAAGAAGGTAGGGCCAAGGCTGCTCAAAATCTTAAGGAGGCTGAAGTAGATGCCATGATCCTGATTGGCGGTGACGGTACCTTTAGAGGTGGGCAGGTTTTTAGCCAGGAACATAAAGTACCTGTTATTGGCGTTCCTGGGACAATAGATAATGATATTTATGGTACTCATTTCACCATTGGTTATGATACCGCTTTAAATACAGTCGTAGAAGCCATAGATAAAATCAGGGATACCGCCAGTTCTCATAACAGGCTTTTCTTTGTAGAGGTAATGGGACGTGATGCAGGTTTTATTGCTTTAAACAGCGGCATTGGAGCCGGTGCCGAAGAGATCCTCATTCCTGAAGAAGATCTGGGACTGGAAAGATTACTGGACTCTCTTGAAAGAAGTAGAAGAGCCGGGAAAACCTCCAGTATCGT
This sequence comes from Christiangramia sp., assembly GCA_041611635.1. Lineage (GTDB taxonomy): Bacteria > Bacteroidota > Bacteroidia > Flavobacteriales > Flavobacteriaceae > Christiangramia. Next base: position 890 of record JBFIMP010000362.1, on the reverse strand, counting down.
AGTGGTGTCTGAAGGTGATAAGATTGGTAAGAATGTTTTTGAGCTAGCAGAATATGTAAAGAAAAATCTGCCTTATTATGATGCGAGAGTAACAGTTCTTGGGCATATCCAAAGGGGTGGGAGACCTAGTTGTTTTGATCGAGTACTGGCCAGCAGGCTTTCTGTTAAAGCAGTTGAATTATTGCTGGATGGTAATAAAGATCTTATGGTAGGGATGATGAATAATGAGATCGAGTCTTGTAGCCTGGACCAGGCATTGAAAGGGAAACATAAAATTAACAAAGATCTTCTAAGGATTTCTGAAATCTTATCTACCTAGAATGAAAACAATTGCGATCATCGCCCATGACGGGAAAAAGCCTGAAATGGTACAGTTTTTAAACGAAAACAGGGATATCCTTCACTCTAAACAATTAAAGATCATAGCGACCGGCACCACGGGTTCTAAAGCCGAGGCTGCCGGTTATGAAGTAGAAAAATTACTTTCTGGGCCTATGGGTGGAGATGCGCAAATAGCTGCTAGGATTGCTGAAAAAAAGGTAGATATGGTTATATTCTTTCGAGACCCTTTAGACAAACATCCTCACGAGCCCGATATTTTTATGTTGATGCGTTTGTGCGATGTACACAATGTACCCATAGCAACCAATCCAGCTACGGCCAGACTACTAATAAATGGCCTGGAGTAACTAGAATTTCACCGCGATCGCACTAATCTCTACATTAACAAATTTAGGTAGATTAGCTACCTCTACGGTTTCTCTCGCGGGGGCACTTTCTGAATCAAAATATCGTGAATAAACTTCATTAATCTTTCCGAAGTTATTCATATCACTAATAAATATAGAAGTCTTTACAATATGATCAAGGCTTAGGCCAGCCTCGGCGAT
>JBFIMP010000361.1:0-2159 GCA_041611635.1 Christiangramia sp. | reverse complement strand
TTCCTGTGTGATTTTCCTTATATTATTCCGAATAACAGATCTTATGATGAACGAAAACCTTGATGCCAGTGGAGAAAATTTCTCTCCCGAAGAATTTGATATAGAAAGAGCTTTGAGGCCGCTTAGTTTTGATGACTTTGCGGGGCAGGAGCAGGTACTGGAAAATCTTCAGGTATTCGTGCAGGCGGCAAATCTAAGGGGAGAGGCGCTGGACCATACGTTGTTTCATGGCCCTCCGGGATTAGGTAAAACAACATTGGCACATATCCTGGCCAATGAACTGAATGTTGGTATCAAAATCACTTCAGGCCCGGTCCTGGATAAACCCGGAGATCTTGCCGGTCTTTTGACCAATCTGGACGAAAGAGATATACTTTTTATAGACGAGATACATAGGTTAAGTCCAATAGTAGAAGAGTACTTATACTCTGCAATGGAAGATTACCGTATAGATATTATGATCGAAACCGGACCAAACGCGCGCACCGTACAGATCAATTTGAATCCTTTTACGCTAATTGGTGCAACTACCAGGTCTGGACTCCTAACGGCTCCTATGAGGGCAAGGTTTGGTATCTCCAGCAGGCTGCAATATTATACTACCGAATTACTTTCCGGAATTGTGGAACGTAGTTCAGATATTTTAAAAGTTCCAATCACTCAGGAGGCAGCAATAGAAATTGCCGGGAGAAGCCGAGGTACTCCCAGGATTGCAAATGCGCTGCTTAGAAGAGTTCGTGATTTCGCCCAGATAAAGGGAAATGGAAAGATAGATATTGAAATTGCCAAATTTGGACTTAAAGCCCTTAATGTTGACGCCCATGGTCTGGATGAAATGGATAATAAGATCCTGGCCACGATCATAGATAAATTTAAGGGAGGGCCGGTTGGTATTACTACTCTTGCCACCGCGGTAAGTGAAAGTGCTGAAACTATTGAAGAGGTGTATGAGCCATTTCTTATCCAGCAGGGGTTCATTTATAGAACTCCGCGAGGTAGGGAAGTAACAGAACATGCCTATAAGCACCTGGGAAGGATCAAGGGCAGTACTCAGGGAGGATTGTTTTAACCTAATTCGGGGGCTAAGATAGTTATTGCAAAATTTTACGTCTTGCTGAACTTGATTTAGCATATCCTGGAAACAAAGGCCTAAGATTTTTACTGGCGCTCTATGTGACTGTGGTAAATTTTATAATTTGAGATATCTATTTAAATCAAGATTTTCTTTCTATTTTATTGTTAGAATATAACCACCGGTATAACTTCAGGAAAACAGAAGAAAAATAAAAAACCAACATGAGTAAGAATACAAATATCCCTGAAGTTTCCCTGCTGAAATTTCTGAAGCATTCCGCGAATATTCTTAAAAATCCATTGCCTTTTCATTCCCGGAATTTTCAGGAGAAGGGGGATACTTTCAGGCTTAATATTGGCTTTAGTAAATCTGTGATATTTTCAAGGGATGCAGGTCTTTTAGAATATGCTCTGCAAAAGAATCAGAAGAATTTTGTGAAATCTGAGATTCAGACCAAAGATCTCGTGAAATACGTAGGAGAAGGTTTGCTAACTTCAGAAGGGGAACACTGGAAGAAACAGCGTAAACTAATTCAGCCGGCGTTTCATAAAAAACAGCTGGCCAATTTGCTCGACGCCATTAAAGAAGCTATACTGCTCGAATATGAAAAGATCACTCCAGGCAGAGAGATAGACATTTTCCCGATCTTTAATGACCTTGCTTTTCAAACTGTGGTAAAATCACTTTTTAGCAGCGCGGCTAACCAGGAAGAGATCAACAGGCTGCAGTTCATCACCGAGGAGACCCAGAAAATGCTGGTTAAAGAATTAAGACAACCCTATCTTGGCTGGTGGTTCAAACTTAGTGGGAAAATAGATGGTTACCTCCAATTAACCACGGAAGCGCGAAAAATACTAAAAGGAATAGTGAAGGATAGAAGGGAGTCTCAGGAGAGATTCGATGATCTTCTAGACATGCTTCTGGAATCTAAATACGAGGACGGTAATTTTATGGAAGAGGAGCAACTGATAGATGAGATCCTTATCCTTTTTACCGCAGGTCATGAGACCACCTCCAATGCGCTTACTTTTACCTGCGAACTTTTAGCCAGAAATCCCGAATGGCAGGAAAAGATATTCCGGGA
>JBFIMP010000360.1:0-2167 GCA_041611635.1 Christiangramia sp. | reverse complement strand
CAGGCAGATCTACGTAGATCTCCCAGATCTAAACGAAAGAAAAGAGATATTCGAAGTGCACTTAGCTCCTTTAAAAAAGGTGGCAGATGAGTTAGATACAGAATTCCTAGCTAAACAAACACCAGGGTTTTCTGGAGCAGATATTGCCAACGTGTGTAATGAAGCTGCACTTATCGCTGCAAGAAAAGGAAATAAGGCGGTTGGAAAACAGGATTTTCTTGATGCCGTTGATAGAATTGTTGGTGGGCTGGAAAAAAAGAACAAAATCATTACTCCGTCTGAAAAGAAAGCCATCGCTTTCCACGAAGCAGGTCACGCAACCGTTAGCTGGATGTTGGAACATGCCGCACCGCTGGTAAAAGTTACCATAGTACCCCGTGGACAATCACTTGGAGCCGCATGGTACCTACCAGAAGAAAGATTGATCGTCAGGCCCGAACAGATGCTGGACGAGATGTGTGCTGCCCTTGGGGGTCGTGCTGCAGAAAAAGTGATATTCGATAAGATATCTACCGGAGCTCTTAGTGATCTAGAAAAGGTTACTAAACAGGCCAGAGCCATGGTTACCATTTATGGTCTTAACGACGCTGTAGGGAATCTTACTTATTATGATTCCTCAGGACAAAGTGAATATAATTTTACCAAACCGTATAGTGAAAAGACTTCAGAGTTGATCGATAAGGAGATCTCTAACCTTATAGAAGAGCAATACAAAAGAGCTCTGGATCTATTGGAGCATAATAAAGATAAACTTACCCAGCTAGCTGAAATACTTCTGGACAAGGAGGTGATCTTCAAAGATGACCTTGAAAAGATCTTCGGAAAACGACCTTTTGAAAAAGAAAAAGCTGAAGAAAGACCTGTCAAGGAAGATAATAAACTTCAAAAAGAGGCTGAAACCAGCAAGAAAACCAAGGCGTCTAAAGGAAAAGATACTGACGAAGAAGGAGAATTAACCGAAAACGATTCGGTTAATAAGTAGTGTAGAAGTTGAAGTAAAAAATCTGAAATTGAACATTAGTTAATTTCAGATTTTTTAACTTTGATAAAATGACAGTTAGAATCACACCCAAAACCCTATGAATCTATTCAAAAGGTTTCTTAATCCCAAGGCGAAAGCAGAGCAGGATCAGGATGTTCCTGAGAAAGCTGATCGAGGGAAATACATGCCGGAGGTTAAACTACCTACCGATGAGCGTTTTATGCTCAATTTTAAAAATAACGGCGGTAAGTTCTTATACTGTGTAGATGAAGATGAAATTCAGGAAGCTTTCGACAATATACTGTTAGAAAATGACTGGTATGAGAAACAATGTTGTTGTTTCGACGAAAAATTAAAAAGCAAATTTCAAGGTTTCAACCTGGATTTTAATACATCGGCAGACGCCGAATTTTATTTATCTACGTGTGAATTTCTAGTAGCCAATGACGGCTCCATTTTAATTTCTTCAAACCAGATCAAAGAAAGAAAACTTCACGAACTTCCATCAAACTTCATTATTTTATCCTCTACAAGTCAGTTAATAGACAATATTGGCGAAGGCTTAAGAGGGATTAAATTTAAGAACAGACAGCAAATTCCTTCCAATATCACTACGATCAAAAATTTTGAAACTAAAAAAGAGAGTGACTTTATGAGTTATGGAAGTAGTACAAAAAACCTATATTTGCTTCTGCTGGAAGATCTGTAATTTATGAGGGAAACCATTATTCGTACTATTTCAGGATTGTTGTACATATCCATTTTGGTTGCTTCAATTCTGTCTTCCGAAGTTATTTTTATTGTATTATTTTATCTCCTGAGCCTTGTTTGTCTTGTTGAGATGCAAAAATTGTTGAGATTAAAAAGCTATGCGCTTTATCTTTTGCAAGCTCTGCTCTTCTATCTTTTCAGTTTCCTGAAGTTTAACCAGGATGCCACGATCCTCTTATTATTTATAACAATATTTGTAAATCTCTTTCTGGTTAAGGACCTGATCATCATAAAAAAGATCCCGGTCTTCGAAAAGAAAAAGTATATCATAATAATATTCTATCTTATCTCTTCTACCATCTTTCTAACCCTGATACCAACCATCGAAGGGATTTTTATCCCGAAACTGGTTATAGGAATATTTTTCCTGATCTGGACCAATGATACTTTTGCTTATCTAATTGGGAAGAATTT
>JBFIMP010000359.1:0-2170 GCA_041611635.1 Christiangramia sp. | reverse complement strand
TTAGATTACAGATAAATCCCGCGCCACAGTTATCCCGTTCATTAAGAGGGGAGTAGAGTCCCTGTTCCTTCATTTTCATATATGTTCATTCTGAATTATCCTTTTAAAGTTATCGAAAACCAACTTAAAAAGTGAAGGATTAAAGATCTTTAAATCAAGTTTTTAGAATTTAATAATTTGATTGGGTATAATTAAGAATTTGCGAATTAAAGACCTGATTTTTGAGAAAAACATGATGCTTAGAAAATGTGAAAAAGCAGAATAAGGGTTATCCCCCATTTTTGATTTAGCTAAAAATTAGGGGATTTAAATCAAAAGAAAAAGTTAAATTTGTATAGTTAAGATCGTATCTGTTTTTCTACTGAAGGTACTATTAACTTTGCCTCCAAATTTCCGGTGAATATTATCAAAATTTTCTTGTTAAGGTAAATTAGCCCTCACTCTTCACAACTTTTTTTAGGAAAACCTATGCCTGGTATAAATATTCCTCCCGGATAGATGGTATGCCCTACAGGCTTTTGCTTCTCGTAATGTGAAGATCTTATCCCCCCCTCTTTTAAGATTTTTTCTAATCAATTTTAAACATAGTTCGCCCTTTCTGCTTTGAAGGTGAAGCCATGCTATAGGTGCTAACCTTTAAAATTTTAATTATGATAAAGTTTACTTTATTCAAAATCAATTCAATAAATACCTTCTTCAAATTGATTTTTAATATAAAAAATCTCATTAGGTATTCATTGTGTCTTGTTTTTTCGTTGAATGTTTATGGTCAGGATTACGGTTTTGTAGATGGCAATATTGATAATCCTACCAATAATCTAGCAGGATTGGATTGGGCTGATATTTGGAATGCCCAAAGACCGTTAAATCCAATTCCTTTGGAGGACATTCCTGGCATGCCTAGTTATGTCAAAACGGGGATTTTATTTGATGGTAAATTGCCCGATTCGATTTTTACAGGGGGTGGAACAAAGGACCATCTCCAAATTAATGATCCGGGGGGGAACGCTTCCAAAAGCTGGCAGTGGAAAGGCCAGGATGGAAGTTCCAGCGATAAAACCAATTTACAGGAATCTGGCGCTATTCTTATTGGAGGAAAAATATATTATTTCGCTAATAAATTTGCTGCCGAAGGAACCACAACTATTGGAATTTGGTTTTTTCAAGATCAGGTAGGACCAATAGCAAATGGTAGATTTTCTGGTGAACATACTATTGGGGATATCTTAATTGTGGCTGATATTGCTAATGGTGGTGCTGTAGGGGTAATTGATGCCTATAAATATGTAGGTGAAGGCAATGGTACCCTTCCTTCTAGCAACAAAGCGATGACAAAAATTCCAACCAATTCGAATACCTTATTTGCCGTGGTTAATAGTCAGTCCTTAACTACTCCCTGGCCACACCAATCAAAAGGAGTAGGTGCTAATATCATCCCTCCAGTTACCTTCTTTGAAGGTCTAATTGATATCGCACAATTAGGGCTAGATGATGCCTGTTTTTCTTCATTTTTGGTCGAGACCAGATCATCGAATCCAGTAAATTCAATCTTAGAGGATTTTACCGGAGGAAAATTCAATGTGCAACCAATAGCGAGCTTGACTGATATCACCGAATGTGAATCTGAAGAAGGAGTTGTTTTGGTTGCCGAGGCTTCTGGAGGAGTAGGTGAATTAGAGTATGTTTGGTATAAAAAGACTGGGAATACGGGTGAATTCGCTAATGATTATGAAATAATAACTGACTCCGATAGTGATGATAGCACGCTTACTCTGTTGAATGCTTCTGCATCTGGAGATTATGCCGTTATTGTTTCGGGGGAAGGAATAGGTGGTGATCCACTTAATAGATGTGAATCCGACCCGGCATTTGCTAAGGTGACGATTTTCAACAATCCCGATTTTGATGTGAGCGATCTTGAAGCCTGTGAGGAAGGGGAGACCCAAGCTGCTACTATCGATCTTACCAGTGCAGTTACCAATGCTGACGCAGGTACAACCACGTATTCCGATGGTGGTGGATTGATTGATGCTCCGGGTTCTTATTCTGCATCCTTAGGAGAAACCACGATCACTGTTCGTATCAGCAATGATAATGATGGTAATCTGGATTGTTACACAGAGAAGACGTTCAAGGTGAATGTTTACGACAATCCCGATTTTGATGTGAG
>JBFIMP010000358.1:0-2176 GCA_041611635.1 Christiangramia sp. | reverse complement strand
TTTGAAGACCATCCTTATGAACGCAGAGCCTTTCTTTATCTGGACATTCTTTCATGGCTTGAAAGCAATATTGAAAACAGACCGGTAAAAGAGATCATTACCGAGAAATTCAAGGAGCTTTCAAGGTAAAAAATGGGATTTGGCAGATAGACAAAATCATTTAGCGAACATCCTACAACTGAATCTTGCGGTTTTGCTCATAAGCACCTCCGGGGTTTTAGGACGATATATTACTTTAGATCCCGTTATTACCATTTTCTACAGGTGTATTCTCGCGGTGCTGGTTTTTTATCTGTATTGTCGCTGGAAAAAGATTGATCTCCATATAGCGAATAAACAGGATCTTTGGAAGCTTATCCTGGGAGGTATACTTATGGGAGGACACTGGATCACCTATTTCTATTCCCTGAAATTTTCCAGTGTTGCCATTGCTCTACTGTCATTATTTACCTACCCGGTAATCACGGCATTCCTGGAACCTGTACTTTTTAAAACAAAATTCAATAAAGTTCATATTGCTCTTGGACTATTAGTATTGGCAGGTATCTACTTCTTAAGTCCGGAATTTGATCTTGAAAATAATTACTTTGTCGCCATAATTTTTGGAGTCGCTTCAGGATTCTTTTATGCTTTCAGGAATCTTTTGATGAAGCGGGAAGTTGAAAGATATAATGGTTCGGCGTTAATGTTTTACCAGATCCTGGTAATTTCAATTGTTCTGATACCGTCTGTTTTCTTCAGCGAATTTAAAGAGGTTGCTAGTCAATGGAAACCCTTGTTGATGCTGGCAATTCTTACCACTTGTATAGGACACACCTTATTCCTGAAAAGTTTTAAAAATTTCACCATCACTGCTGCGAGTATAATGAGTAGTATTCAACCGGTTTATGGAATCATCCTGGGAGCGTTATTTTTAAGTGAAATCCCGTCTCTTAAGACCCTTATTGGTGGAACTTTAATAATAAGTGCGGTTGTTATTGAAAGTCTTATCTCTGTTAAGAATAATAACTAGTTGTAGAAAACCTTAATTCAGTATCTCGCTGAATGTATCCCCTTGCCTGATATCTCCGGAATTATAACCCCGCATAAACCATTTCATTCGCTGTTCAGAAGTTCCATGAGTAAAAGAGTCTGGATTTACCCGGCCCGCGGTTTTTCTTTGTATGGCATCATCACCTACTGCGTTAGCGGCGCTTAAGGCTTCTTCAATATCACCTTCCTGCAGATATTTTTTATTATAATAAGCCCATACACCGGCATAGAAATCTGCCTGAAGTTCCAGGGCGACCGATAGTTCGTTGGCCTCTTCACGGCTGGCTTGTTGTTGTAGCTGTCTTACTTTTGTAGCAGTTCCCAGTAAGTTTTGAACATGGTGCCCAACCTCATGAGCCATAACGTATGCAATGGCAAAGTCGCCACCCTGTGCACCAAATCTATCGCGAAGCTCATTAAAAAAACTCAGGTCCATATAGACTTTTTGATCTGCAGGACAATAAAATGGACCACTGGCAGCAGAGGCTCCTCCGCAGGCTGTTTGTACGGCATCGGTAAATAGGACCATTCCTGGTTCCCTGTATAGCCTTCCGTTTTCAGAAAATATCGAATTCCAGGTGTCTTCGGTATACGCGAGAACGGTGGCTGTAAATTCTCCCAGCTCTTTTTCTTCGGGAGTAAGTTCTCTAACCTCCTTAGAACTACCTGCAGGTTCTTCCAGTTGCTCCAGGACAGAAATATCTCCATCGCTTAGTACAAATTGAGCTATGACAAAAATCAATCCTATAATTCCACCGCCTGCGATAAGTTTACCTTTTCCCGAGCTGCCCCTGCGATCTTCCAGATTACCGCTCTGTCTATTGCCACGCCATTTCATTATCTAAATTTTTTTATTAAAAATACAATTATAAAAGTACGCAGGGAAATTTTTAAAGGCAGGCATCCCATATTGGATCTGTTGGGGGAGGAGCAACAATATGTATAAGCTCCTTTTTTACAGGATGGGTAAATTTTAATTCTCGTGAATGTAAGTGGATACTGGCGTCTTTATTACTGCGGTCAAAACCATATTTTAGATCACCTTTTATAGGGCAGCCAATAGCTGATAACTGGCTTCTTATCTGGTGATGTCTACCAGTATGAAGATCTACTTCCAGCAAATAGTAGTTGTCCAGTTTTTTAA
>JBFIMP010000357.1:0-2178 GCA_041611635.1 Christiangramia sp. | reverse complement strand
TTTTGGAAAGACCAAGCTCTATGAAAAAATATCCCCAAACAAAACTATTGAGGGCTTTGTAGGCGGATTGGTATTTAGTGTTTTGATGAGCTATGGGATCTGGTATTACACCAACTTTTTAACAATGTGGTCCTGGCTTGGAATGGCTATTATTCTAAGTATTTTTGGCACACTTGGAGATCTTATTCAATCTAAATTCAAACGACAGGCAGGAGTTAAAGATAGCGGAAAACTGATGCCGGGACACGGCGGATTGTTTGATAGGCTAGATAGTATTATCTTTGCAAGCCCGTTCGTTTATGCCTATTTATATATATTAAATTATGTTTCATAAAGAAGGATACAAAATAATGACGATTACTGCGCTCATTTTGATCGCAATAAATATCCTAACCTACAGCCTTATAAATATTTACTGGATAAAGTTTGCCATATTTGCTGTATCTATCGTGTTTTTTCTTTTGATCATTCAGTTTTTCAGAAATCCAAAAAGAGAAACGAAGCATAATAATAATCATATCGTCGCTCCTGTGGATGGAAAAGTAGTAGTGATCGAAGAGGTTTATGAAAAAGAATATTTTAAAGATAAGAGACTGCAAATTTCAATCTTTATGTCACCAATAAATGTGCATGTAACACGCCATCCCGTGGGTGGAAAGGTAACATTTAGTAAATATCATCCCGGTAAATTTCTGGTTGCCTGGCACCCGAAGTCAAGTGAAGAAAATGAAAGAACAACAGTGGTGGTTAATAATGAAGTAGCAGGAGAGATCATGTATCGCCAGATCGCTGGGGCCCTGGCCAAAAGAATCGTAAATTACGCTGAAGTAGATACTGAGGTAGTTCAGGGAAGCGACAGTGGATTCATTAAATTTGGTAGCCGTGTGGATGTGTTTGTTCCGCTGGGAACAAAAGTGAATGTTGAGATTAACCAAAAAGTAAAAGGAGGCGTTAGTGTGATCGCTGATGTCGCCTCATAATTATTTATGATGGCACAGGAAAATTCAAAATTTTTAAAAGCCTATGACATGGCGAGCAGCACCAGTAAGCAGTTCCCGCCAGATGTGCTTTTACATTTTTACGCTCTGTACAAACGGGCTACCGAGAAGAACGGTTTTTATATCCCGCCAACAGACCAGGGAGATCTTCGAAATGCCTTCAAAATCAACGCGTTGGTTCAGGTTAAGGATCTAAGTAAGAAAGAAGCACAAAAGCGCTATATAGACCTGGTTGAAGAACATATTGGGCAAATCAAGGATTAGTAAATAAATTGAAACAAAAAAAAGAGGACCAAATGTCCTCTTTTTTATTTCTATAAGGTCTAGGATCTAGCCCAGACTTTTCAGACTGGCCTTTAAAGCCTCTATTCTAGCCTCAGCATCGGCCTTCTTTGTTTTTTCAATTTCCACCACCTTTTCCGGTGCATTATTTACAAATCTTTCGTTAGAAAGCTTTTTGTCAACAGATTTCAAAAAACCTTCAGTATAAGTTAGTTCCTCCTGAATCTTGACTCTTTCAGCTTCAACATCTATAGCCCCAACGATAGGAATAAAATATTCGTTAGACCTAACTCTAAAAGAAAGAGCTCCATCTACAGAACTATTCACATATTCCATATTGCCAATATTACCCATTTTGGCAATAACAGAATCAAAGGTTTTAGAGGTATTTTCATTATTAAGGATGCTCAGATCTATTTCATTCTTAAAGGAAATATTCTTATCCTTTCTAATCTTTCTAACCCCGGCTATCACATCTGCTGCATGAGCAAATTCCTTGATGATTTTTTCATCAAAATTCTTCTGCTCTGGCCATTTTGCGACGATCAATGCTTCTTCTGGAGAACGCTCTGTAATTTCCTGCCATATCTCTTCGGTCACGAAAGGCATAAAAGGATGAAGAATCTTTAGGTTATCTTCAAGGATCGCGATTATTTCTTTAAATGTCTTCGCATCCATAGGCTCCCCATATGCCGGCTTCACCATTTCCAGGAACCAGCTACAGTAATCATCCCAAACCAGTTTATAAGTAGACATCAATGCGTCACTTATTCTGTATTTTGAATAGTGATCTTCGATCCCCACTATTGTTTTCTGAAATTTGGATCTATACCAGTCTATGGCCATTCTGGCAGTTTCCGGTTGTTCAATCTCTTCTGAAATCTCCCATCCTTTTACT
>JBFIMP010000356.1:0-2178 GCA_041611635.1 Christiangramia sp. | reverse complement strand
TCTTTGGGAATAAACTGGCCACAACTTTAATGAAACTGTTTTTCAATTCCAGGTTTACAGATCTTGGGCCGTTTAGAGCGATCAAATATGAAAAACTGCTTCAGCTTAACATGGAAGATAAAACTTATGGCTGGACGGTTGAAATGCAGTTGAAAGCTTTACGACAAAACTTAAGTTATGCTGAGGTACCGGTGCATTATAAGAACAGGATTGGCGTTTCAAAAGTTTCAGGAACAATCAAAGGTGCTATCTTTGCAGGCGTGAAGATTCTTGGTTGGATTTTTAAATACAGTTTTAAATGATAGATTTAGCGGTAATCATAATTTATACTCTTGCCTTACTCGTTATTTTAATTTACAGCCTTTCCCAGCTTCACTTACTGGTCAATTATTTAAGGGCGACCAAAACTACAGATGATGCTGAAAAGTTTGATTTTTCTGTGGAAGAATTGCCTCAGGTCACCATACAGTTGCCACTCTACAACGAATATTATGTGGTCGAAAGACTGCTTAAAAATATCGCCAGGATCAATTATCCGAAAAATAAACTGGAGATTCAGGTCTTGGACGATTCTACAGACCATTCGATTAAAAAGACCTCTGAAATAATTAAGGAACTTCAAATAAATGGACTTGATATTCAGCATATCAGGCGAGAGAACAGGACCGGGTTTAAGGCTGGTGCCTTAAAAGAAGGCCTGCAAATCGCTAAGGGAGAATTTATCGCGGTTTTTGATTCCGATTTTTTGCCGGGTGAAAACTGGCTTATGCAAACTTTGCCATATTTCAAGAATCAAAAAATAGGGGTAGTGCAAACCCGCTGGGGGCATTTGAACAGGAACTATTCCTTGCTAACCCGTATACAGGCTTTTGCGCTGGATTTTCATTTTATCCTGGAACAGACCGGTAGAAATTTCGGTCGGAATTTTATAAATTTCAACGGAACCGCAGGGATTTGGCGAAAAGATTGTATTCTCGATGCAGGTAACTGGAGCGGTGATACACTTACGGAAGATCTTGATCTAAGTTACCGCGCCCAGATGAAAAAGTGGGAATTCAAATATCTAGAAAATGTGGAAACCCCTGCTGAACTTCCGGTGGTGATTAGTGCGGCCAGGAGTCAGCAATTCAGGTGGAATAAGGGAGCTGCAGAGAATTTCAGGAAGAACTATGCTAAGCTGTTAAAAAACAGATCGGTTTCTTTTTCGACCAAATTCCATGGTTTTTTTCATTTATTGAATTCCAGCATGTTTCTTGTCGTACTTCTTCTGGCGGTATTGAGTGTGCCTGTGTTGTATATTAAACATAATAATCCAGATTTTTCGTGGTATTTCAACGTGCTGGCCGGTTTCGCCATTAGTACAATCATTTTCTTTGCCTGTTATTACGTAGCCTACACTAAAATTCACGGAAAGGGAATAAAGAGCTTTTTCAAATTCGTGGGGATGTTTCTTACCTTCTTTTCTATCGCTATGGGGTTTTCAGTTCATAATTCACTGGCCGTGCTGGAAGGTCATTTTGGTAAGAGGTCTGAATTTATCAGAACCCCGAAATTCAATGTAAACTCCATTAAAGATTCCTGGAAAGGGAACCGTTATCTAGCCAATGGTTTTTCAAAGAATTTGATCATCGAAGGTCTTCTTTTTCTTTATTTCGGGTTTGCGATCTGGAGCGCTTTTAAGCTGAATGATTATGGACTGCTGATTTTTCACCTGATGCTTTTCACCGGTTTTGGCTTTGTTTTCTTTAAAAGCCTGAGAGCATAATTTTTTCTATTTTAGCTGAAACCCAGCCGCTCCTAAATGGATCTAAAATCAATTAAACTTTATAAGATCCCAATTCTATTGCCACTTTCATGTGTCTTATTCTATTTTTCATTTGCGTATGCTCTGGATAGAGCAGATTTCTATAAACTGATCGGCCTCTATGCACCCTTATGTTTTTTGAGTTATAAACTGGTTCAGGTGCTTAAGACAGACCTCAGGCTTCTTATTGGTCTGGCCTTAATATTCCGACTTGTTTTTATTATGGCCCTTCCAAATCTATCTCAGGATTACTTCAGGTTCATCTGGGATGGAAGGATGATCGCTGCCGGATGGAATCCTTATCAATATATTCCGAATGAGTTAATAGGTCTAGAAAGCTTCAATATTCCTCAGGCCAGAGAACTTATTAACGG
>JBFIMP010000355.1:0-2200 GCA_041611635.1 Christiangramia sp. | reverse complement strand
TTAGCCGAAGAGCGACAGAATTATCAGTATACTCTTAAGGATAATTCTCCTGTATTTGATGACATAGACCGGCAAATTAATTCTGTGAAATCAATCATTCTGGAAAATATAACTTCATCAAAGGATCTTTTGAACCAGGAATTAGGAGATGTCAATTCTAAAATTTTTAGACTTGAAAACGAGGTAAAAAAGTTACCCCAGGAGGAACAGGATCTGTTGAAAATTCAAAGGAAGTATGCGATCAATGAGCGTACCTATAATATGTTCCTGGAGAAGCGCAGCGAGGCCGGTTTAATTAAAGCAGCTAATGTTAGTGACGTTTTGGTGATAGATAAGGCGAAAGATACTGGTGGTGGAAAAATTGGCCCGGACACCCAGTTAAATTATGTAATGGCGGTGATGGTTGGAGGATTAATTCCTCTAACATTTGTTTTTCTTTTGGTCTTTTTAAACACTAATATTCATAATGCCCAGGAAATTACCCGGCTTTCCCCAATCCCGATTTTGGGTCTTATAGGTAAAAATAAAATGGATGGTAACCTGGCTGTATTTCTGTCGCCAAAATCTTCAATAGCGGAAAGTTTCAGGGGATTAAGATCGAGTCTTCAATTTATGTATAAAAGGCAGGGGGTTGTTGGATCAAAAACCGTCTTGATTACTTCTTCAGTTTCGGGAGAAGGAAAAACTTTCTGTGCCATGAACCTGGCTACCGTATTTGCGTTGAGTGAAAAGAAAACCGTACTGGTCGGAGTAGATCTTAGAAAGCCCAAGATCTTTGACGATTTTGAACTGGATAATGACCACGGTATAGTGAATTATCTAATCGACCAGGCTACCTCCAGGGAAATTATTCAGAAAAGTAAAATACCTTATTTAGATGTTATAACCTCCGGTCCTGTTCCTCCTAATCCGTCTGAATTATTATTAACAAAAAAGATGGATGACCTTATAGCTGATTTAAAAGAAGAATACGATTATATCATTCTGGATACACCACCCATAGGAATGGTAGCTGATGCACTTAACCTGGTTAAGCACGCTGATGCTACTTTATATATGGTAAGACAGGATTATACCAAGAGAGGAATGCTAGAAACTATTAATCAGAAATATAAAAAAGGAGAAATTAAAAATATAAGTTTTGTACTTAATCACTTTGTACATAGTGCGAAATATGGTTACGGTTATGGCTACGGCTATGGTTACGGTTATGGCTATGGTTATAATAAGTATGCCAAAGGTTATTATGGCGCTACTCCATCCAGAATTTCTCAATTAAAAATTTCCTGGAAAAAATTCATGAGAAATTTTGAGTAGAATTGATATATATGACAACTAATAAAAAACTATATCTATTTTGGTGGAGTGAAATTAAATTTCTGAAAAAATCCAAAGAAAATTATGGAGATTTACTTTCAAAATTTTTGGTAGAGAACATATCGGGAAAAATTGCAAAGTGGGTGGTACCTAAAAAGATTCCTTGGTATAAATTAAATAAAGGTCATTACTTAGCCATAGGCAGTATTCTTCCCCATGCAACTAAAGACAGCATAGTTTGGGGTAGTGGGATAATTGATGAAGAACATAAAATAGCACAGGCTGATTTTAGAGCAGTTAGAGGGCCCAGGACTTGGAAATTTCTTAAGGAAAATGGTGTTGATTCTCCCAGGGTTTTCGGGGACCCAGCCTTGCTTCTGCCTCGATACTTTAATCCTGAGGTGAAAACTTCTTACAAAGTTGGAATCATTCCCCATTACAATGATTATGATCTGGCAAGAAATCTATTTCAGGGAAAAGACGATATCCATGTTATTGATCTGATGACTTTAGATGTAGAAGAGGTTACTCGAGAGATAATGAGCTGCAAAATGACCATATCTTCTTCATTACATGGTTTAATTGTTTCACATGCCTACCAAATACCCAGCATATGGACTGAGTTTTCTGATAAGATTTTTGGAGATGGTATTAAATATCCAGACTATCTGGAATCGGTTGCCTTACCGGTTTATAAGCCCCCCTTTATAGGAAAATATCTTAATGCAGAAGATCTGGAAAAAATGATAGCAGGGTTTCCTAATTGTCCTGAACCTGAGAAAATAACCGAACTTCAGAACGGACTGATGCAGGTTTGCCCTTTTTAATGCTCCTGTAAACTGACACGATTTTAATGTAATACCAGCGTTTTTAATACATTTTT
>JBFIMP010000354.1:0-2227 GCA_041611635.1 Christiangramia sp. | reverse complement strand
GGTTCCCAGATTCTTTGAATCTATAAGTTTCCGAATTCCCTCAAGTCCGCCTCTCCGCAAAGCCATTTTATTGGCAAATTCTTCCAGAACAAGACTTAAATGAGCAAAATCTGGCGTGACATAAAGCTGAGGTTGAGGTTTGGTGATATCAAACTCCTTTTTCGCTGCTTCTATTGTATAAGGATATTTTTTCACGGCACTAGTCATACAGGATTTGCTTTCTCCAATAGAAGAAAGTAATCCGGCACCATAGATCTTTGGATCCTCTACAGTACCAATAAGACCATATTCTACAGTCCACCAGTGCAGATTTCTTATCTGGGACATTTCGCTTGGCTTGACCTCTGCGTTCTGCAAGTCGTCTACTCTTTTTTCAACTTCTTCTATCTTTTCCTTCGGAGTATCTTCGGCCTCCTTTAAGATAGAAAGCTCCCTTATGGCTTCATAAACTTCATAATCGTGAGAGCTGGATATCGCCTTACATCCTATTTCTCCAAAACGTCTCAGGTATTCAGCATATTCAGGGTTTGCGATAATAGGGGCGTGACCGGCTCCTTCATGGATAATATCCGGAGCGGGTGTATATTCTATATGCTCTAATTGCCTGATGTCGCTCGCAATGACCAAAACATTATAGGCCTGGAACTCCATAAATGCAGCTGGCGGTATAAAACCATCTACTGCGACCGCCGCCCAGCCAATTTCTTCCAGGATGCGGTTCATTCCATACATATTGGGAATGCTGTCTATAGAGATTCCTGTTTTCTTTAATCCTTCCAGGTAAGATTCATGGGCTACCTTGCTAAGGTAATCTACATTTTTGCGCATTACATATCTCCAAACTGCCTGATTAACAGGGGTGTAATCTTCGTAGTTTTGAGGCTTGATATATTGCTGCAAATGGGCAGGTAATCTGTCCAGAATCTCGTTGGATTGAATTTTATCTAACATGCTTTGGTTTAACTAAAACGTTTGCGTTAAAAGTACAAAATTTGGCAGAGAAACGGAAGAATATTGGTTCACGACCTGGCATAAAAAAGCCCCTGATTAAGGGGCTGTCTATAACTTCCTATTTTTCCATTCCCGGAGGATATTTTTCCATGATCTTGGAAACAATCTCGTTGATGCGCTCCTGTTTTTTATTCACTTCGCGGGCAAGAGCGGCTGTTCCCATTCCCTGCCAAACGAGTTCTTTACCTTCAGAATCTATGAGATCTATATAAAGGGTTCCTTCGCTGGTACTACTAACGGTGTTGAAACCGCTTCCCCAATACCATGGGTTCCATCCCCAGCCATAGCCCCAAAAAGGGTAAACATTATTATAAATATTGATATTCTCATTGGTCTTTGTAAAAATACTTATCAGCAGATCCGGGTCTTCAGATTTCGTAAATCCTTTTTTGGACATTTCGGTTTCTATCGCTCTTAAGATTCTTTTCTTATCAAGATCAGAGATTTCAGCTTTATCAATTCCCGGCTTAAAAAAAGCATATGTATCATAGTTTGAGAAGTTTGCTTCGCGGTCATAATCTGAAGCCACTCGCACACTACTGCAAGAAGTTAATACCACTGCAAAGAGCAGTAGAAAAGGAGTAAATCTTAGAAATTTCATAGGTTAGATTTTAAATTTATATAGATTTTTAATCCAAAAGACCCGGGTCTACCAGATTAGGAATCGTCACTTTTAACTGTGGATTCATATCCATCGCGCGCTTCGCGGCAAATATGGCTTCCTTGTTCCTTGCCCAGGATCTACGGGCTATTCCGTTATTTACATCCCAGAATAGCATAGATTTTAAACGGTCTTCTGATGCTTTATTGCCTTCAAGAATCATGCCGAACCCTCCGTTAATAACCTCTCCCCAGCCAACGCCACCGCCGTTATGGATGCTTACCCAGGTCGCTCCACGAAAACTATCGCCTATAACGTTCTGTATAGCCATATCTGCTGTAAAGCGGGATCCATCATAAATGTTGGAGGTTTCACGGTATGGAGAATCGGTTCCAGAAACATCGTGATGGTCACGCCCCAGTACCACCGGGCCAATCTCACCTCTGCCAATGGCTTCGTTAAATGCCTTGGCTATAGCGATCCTTCCTTCAGCATCGGCATATAAGATCCTGGCTTTAGAGCCCACTACCAGTTTATTCTCCTGGGCGCCTTTGATCCATTGAATATTATCCTGCATTTGCTGCTGAATTTCAGCTGGAGAATTTTTCTTTAGCT
>JBFIMP010000353.1:0-2229 GCA_041611635.1 Christiangramia sp. | reverse complement strand
ATAACATTTCACTTAGGTTCAGGTCTGATGTTGAAGTAGGTTTTAATATAAGTGGTGGTGTAGATAGCTCCCTGTTACTGGCACTGGTAAACCTCTACAAAAAGAATGATAAAATTAAGGCCTATACTTTTTATACCGGCAATCCTGATTATGATGAGTTAGCCTGGGTAGAAAAAATGATAGAAAAAACCGGAAATCCTTTAACCAGGGTTCTACTTAGAGCCTCAGAAGTAAGTAAATTATCAAAGGAAATTAGTGCGTACCAGGATGAACCCTATGGAGGAATACCCACTATTGCTTATGCCCAAATATTTAAACAGGCCAGAAAAGATAACGTCATAGTGCTTTTAGATGGTCAGGGTATGGACGAACAATGGGCTGGGTACGATTATTATTCAGGCAATTCCAATTCTGTAATTCAGGGACAGAAAAAAGATAATTCTCCCTTTAAAAGGAAGTGTTTATCAGATGAATTTCAAAAATTTGCGGAAAGGCCAGCGTATCCTGAGCCTTTTGATAATAGACTTCAAAATCTGCAATATCGTGACCTGTTCTATACCAAGATACCACGTGCGTTAAGATTCAACGACCGGATATCAATGATGGTCAGTACTGAACTTAGAGAGCCTTTTCTCGATCACCGGCTGGTAGAATTTGCTTTTGCTCAACCTGATGCTTTTAAAATTCAGGGTAGTATTCACAAGTACCTTTTACGTGAATTAATCAAAGATCTTGTTCCTCCAGATATATCAAATGCTCCAAAACGAGCCTTACAGACTCCACAAAGAGAGTGGCTGGGGAATGAACTAAAAGAGTTTGTCAGGGAAAATTTAAATGCACTTAAATCTTCCACTTTCTCCGAATGGTTTAACCATGAGGAGATGGAAAAAGAATGGCAAAATTATCTACATGGTGATCAAAATTCCAGTTTTCATATCTGGCAATGGGTAAATGCTGCTCAAATATTATCTGAATAGAAAATTATCTACTCAAAATTCCGCATGAACTTTTTCCAGGAAATTTTTAATTGAGAAATTTTAGAAGGCGTAGCCCCGTAGTAGCCCTTGGCATAACGATTATATCCATAGCCATAACCGTAACCATAGCCATAGCCATAGCCATAGCCATATTTAGCGGAATGCACAAAATGGTTTAGCACAAAACTGATATTTTTAATTTCTCCTTTGGCGTACTTTTGATTGATGGTTTCCAGCATTCCCCTTTTGGTATAGTCCTGTCTAACCATATATAAGGTAGCGTCTGCGTGCTTAACCAAGTTTAAGGCATCTGCGACCATCCCGATAGGGGGAGTATCCAGGATTATGTAGTCATATTCATTTTTCAAGTCTTCAATGAGCCTATCCATTTTCTCAGATAATAATAACTCAGAAGGATTTGGAGGCACCGGTCCCGATGTAATAACATCCAGGTAAGGAATTTTACTTTTTTGTACGATCTCTGATGCCGAAGCCTGATCTATCAAATAATTTACGATTCCGTGATCATTATCCAGTTCAAAATCATCAAATATCTTAGGCTTTCTAAGATCTACTCCGACCAGTACGGTTTTCTTTTCACTCAGGGCAAAAACGGTGGCCAGGTTCATAGCACAGAAAGTTTTACCTTCCCCTGATACCGAGGAGGTGATCATTACCGTTTTAGAGCCGGTTACCCCCTGCCTTTTATACATGAACTGCAAACTGGATCTTAAACCTCTGAAGCTTTCGGCAATGGAAGATTTGGGCGACTGGAATACAGCCAGGTTACCATCCATTTTATTTTTTCCAATTAAACCCAGAATTGGAATAGGAGAAAGTCGCGTTATCTCCTGGGCATTATGAATATTCGTATTCAGAAAAACCAATAAAAAAACAAAGGTCAGTGGGATAAGTCCTCCAACCATTACCGCCATTACATAGTTCAACTGGGTATCCGGGCCTATTCTCCCTCCCCCGATATCCTTAGCCTCATCTATCACCAGGACGTCACTAACATTAGCTGCTTTTATTAAACCGGCCTCACTGCGTTTCTCCAGGAACATATTATAGGTACGCTCATTAATAGCATACTTTCTCTGTATCTTTAAAAGATCCTGTTCGTCCTGAGGCAATTTTTGAACTTCATTCTCCAGCCTGGCAATCTTAGAATTGACCTCACCTAATTCACTTCTTATCAAATTTTTAGACGAACTGATATTTTCCAGTAAAATAGATTTTACCGAATTAATTT
>JBFIMP010000352.1:0-2232 GCA_041611635.1 Christiangramia sp. | reverse complement strand
TCCCCTGGCGTTAGCAACAACAATAAGGAACAGGGATATGCTTAAAAATTTTCTCAAAGTCATAGTTCAAACTTATAAAATTCCCTAGAAATCAGGGAAATGATCAATAAAACATTACCTATAATCTGTATGATTGAAATCTTATCTGGAATCGGAAAATCCAACTCCAGCAGATTTTATATAAAAACTCCAAAAGCCATAATCAAAATTACGTAAGTGAATGCCTTAATCGTCATCATGAAGATACATTAAATGACAGCCACTTAAATAAAGAGGCTCCCACAGTCATTTATATTCCAGAAGGCACACCAGCAAGAGCAGATTCAAATAGGTTTGCGATTATAGAAAATGTAATAAATGAAGCTCCCAATTGACTACAGTTCATTCAATGGTTTCATCTTTTGCTCTTAATATTTCAGAATTGAAATTACCAGACTTTTTTGATCTTCCCGGTTACTATAAGGGCGATCCCAACTCCCATAGCTGCCCCGATCCAGAATCCGTTAATCTCTTTATCCAGGAAAAAATGTCCTGATATTCCAATTAAAAGTGTAAATACTCCTATTAATCTAATTTTATTCATCCCAATTTTTTTTGTCCTAACATCCAATTTTGCGGTTATTATAATTGTGAAACAACAGGTTTCAAATTCCAGGTCCTGATCCTACAAATTCGCGTTAGGTGGTTATCTTATTTTAATACCTAAGCATCAGGTGATATTCCAGATTAATCACCTCGGGATCAGCTTCATTTATGGCATTGATAGCTCTTTTATAATCTGCTTCAGATTCTATCAACTTACCATTTTGATGCTCCTTAAGATTGGAGAAGAATTTAGCCTCAAACCAGACCTTATCAAGAATTTCCCGTTCTTCAATAGTTAAGCTACTAGGCTCGCTCTGTACCAGGTCGATCTTGTTATCTTTCATCATGGTAAATGTATTGCCCCTTAGTTCATTCAGGCGCTTCTCAGCTATATTTTTGATCCTGCTGGCTGCCTCATCTGTAGTAGGCAGGTTTCTTATAGCTCCCACAACCAAAAAGGTCTTACCATAGTGAACTTTAGAAATAAGCTCCTGGCCGTATTTAAGTTCAAAAAATTCAGGATCTTCTGCTTTTACTTTAGCGAGCGAATCACTGATGATAAATAAAGGAGAGAATTCATCAAATCCTTCGAGATCATAACCTCCGGCGAGAAAAATTCCGTTTTCAGTAACCGGGTACTGCTCAATGATAGACTGATATAAATTGCTGCTAACGGCTAGTTTCGTATCAAAACCTCTTCCGTTTTCATTAAAATGATCCGGTAAGCGGTAAGGAAACATTAGGTCTTCCAGCGGGTCGGCCTCCGCCTCCCAGTCACCTGTAGATAAGAGTGAATGACCCCAGTTTTTGTCCCTGTAAATTGTTTCTGCCTCTCTAAATGGATTGGCCACGGGAACATTGGTATTAGTGTAAAAGCCTGTGCCAACCTGTTCCTCATAGGGATATTCTTCTTCCAGAACGATTTCTCCGTCGCTGGTAATGATTACATTTCTTCTATTGGCAGCAGCATCAAAAGTAGTGGTAACTGTTCTGCTATTATCTGTGGATACAAATTCAACAGAGGTCAACTCTCCATCCTCAAAGCTATGTAGTGCCATACCCTCTTCGCTGTATACTTTTTTCAACGATGGAAGCCCGTTTTCATATTCGGTTTCAAACCAAAGATCTCCCGTGGGAGTATAATATTTAGACCATAAAGGTTTATTGTCCTCGCTTCTACTTACCTCCATATACTTGTGATAATTTGGATGAATACGATAAAGTTTAGCAGACTTTATATACCCATTTTCAAAATATTCAAATTCTTCGGTTACCCAACTTCCAGAATTCAGGTTAGTACTGGTTTCGGCCTTTTTTATCCAGCCGTTGGGATATTGCTCGATAAGCTCAAAATCTGAGTCAGATTTAATGGAGTAATCATTTTGGGGATCAACCTCTTCTTTCTGGCAGGAAGACAAAAACAGGGTAACTGCCACAAGAACAGGCAGGTGAAATTTCTTGTACATTAAATGATATTTAAAAGCCTGGGAAAGATATTATTTTACAAGGTTCCAGCCAAATACCGGGGCATTGTTAACTTTTGAGAAAGAGCCGTGTAGTAGCCTAAGAAAGTCCTGCTATTCCTTATCTTGTCGGTCTTGATCGGTTTAAGGTTACGCCCTTATATTTATTTATAACGGTCTCGTT
>JBFIMP010000351.1:0-2255 GCA_041611635.1 Christiangramia sp. | reverse complement strand
TGCAGCAATAAAATCTGAGGTAAATGAATTGCTAAAACTGGAATAGATGATAAGGACGATCGTGGTTTTATCGAATAAGCTTAATTGCTTACCATACTTTCTTGCGAAATGACCAAAATAACTTTGTAGCAAGAGGCCAAGAGCTAGTGGAAAAATGATCTGCAGGCAAAGCTTCTGCATTACCATAAGAAAATCAAAATCTGCAGACTTCCCCAGTATAAAACCTATCCAGAGTGGGGTTGCTACGATCCCGATGAGCCCGGAAAGACTGGCATTAAAAATTGCGGTAGGTAAATTACCTTTTGCCAGCGCTACCATCACTACAGATGATGATACAGTAGACGGTAAGGTCCCCAGGAAGAACAGTGCGATCCAGAGATCAGACCTCAGGCCATCTTCAAATAAAGGAAGGCAGAGCAGGCAAAGCAGGGGGAATATTATAAAGGTCGTTACGTGAATAACGATATGAACCTTGTAGTTTATGACTCCGGCACGAAATTCTGCCGGTGAAAGCTTTAATCCGTAGAAAAAGAAAATCAAACCAATACCAATATCGGTGATAGTTTTAAGTGGTAATATTTCTATCCCCTGCGGAAAAAAATATGCAATTCCTATGGCTAGAAAAATAGCTCCTATGAATCCGTGAGACTTCAAGAATTCAGTTCTATTTTTGCTTTATGGTCCTCTAGGATGTGAAGGTATTTTTCTGAAGAAAAGTCGGTTTCATGAAATTCCTGAACTCTTCTCTTTTTCATGTTCTTCCTTTTAATACTTTTAGCAAAACGTCGAATCTGGTTGTCTGTTCTTAATATAAGTCCGGGAACTTCGACCGAGTCTCCTTTGTTGTCTTTCGCGACCATTGTGAAATAAGAGGAATTGCAATGCTTGATCTCCCCAGATTGTATATTTTCAGCTTCTACACGAATTCCAATAACCATGGAGCTTCTGCCCACGTAATTCACTGAGGCTTTCATGGTGACCAGTTCTCCAATTTCAATAGGATTTAGGAAATCTACGGTATCAACACTGGCGGTAACGCAATACGCTCTGGAGTGTTTAGAGGCGCAGGCGAAAGCGATCTGGTCCAGTAATGATAAAATATATCCTCCATGAATCTTTCCGTTAAAGTTAGAATGGGAGGGGAGCATTAATTCTGAAATTACTACCTGGCTGTCTTTTATTTCTTTGAAATTCTCCTTCATGATTATTTTCTAAAATGTGGGCTTTCAGATTTTTCTACTTCGGTAATGAAATACTTGGTGTCTCCCCAAAAGAAAAAGGTTGCGTAACGTTCCTCATAGGTTAGTTTTACGTAATTACCTTCAAATTCCTGAAGTTTCTGGATTACATCGTCGTGTCTATCCAAAACCGAAAACTGGAAGATCTGGGCACCGCTAATTCCCTGGCTTATTTCTCCTTCCCAGGTTTTTACGATTACCCCTTTATGACTGAATTTTATCAATTCCCCGCTTCGGGTTCCTTGGCTATACGGAACAAAATAAACGAAAGCGTAATAAAGCAGCCAAAGTATAATGATACCTCCAAGTATGTAGAATAATGTCTTTTTCATTTTATATTTCTTTATATACAAGCTTCATGAAATCTTCAAATTTTGAGGGTTCCAGCCAACGCGTCACGATCACCAGGTTCCTCTTTTGATCTACTACGATAAAATTACCGCCAAAACCTGCAGCATAAAAAATATCGCTATCAATATCCGGAATATTTCGATCACCTACGGTGTTAAGCCACCACATATATCCGTAATTTGGATTTGATTGAGAGGGTTGGATAGCCTCGGTAATTAAATCCGGGGAAATTAACTGCTTATTTTTCCATCTGCCTTTATTCATAAATAATAGCCCAAATCTGGCCATATCTTCGGTGTTGATGAACATACCGCCACCCGAATGACCTCCACCGCTTACAGATTGCATTTTTAGACCGTCTATAGTGGTCCAGGAGTTTTCATAGCCGAACCATCTCCAGGATTGAGATGCGTTAATAGGATCCATAATATTTTCTTTCAGGACTTTTGGTAATGGCTTCCTGAATACATTTAAAAGCGAATATGCCAGCACGTTTACCCGAACATCGTTATACTTGAAATAGGTCCCGGGCTCATGTAATTCCCTGGATCTCCATTCGTCTATGGTCTTGTTTTGAGGTGGCCTGTCTGCCCAATCGAAACCACCCCAAAGTTCCCCGCTCCAATCTGAATTTTGCTGTAAAAGGTTTTTCCAGGTGATTTTCGA
>JBFIMP010000350.1:0-2257 GCA_041611635.1 Christiangramia sp. | reverse complement strand
TTACACCGGCAGCTGGAAAAAGATAATCTTGCCAATAAGATTATGGATCAATCTATAAGTCTGGAGGAATACAAAAATCTGCTTTTCCAGAACCTACTGGCTTATGAAAACGTTGAAACTGAAATCACGAAATTTATACCTGAATATTCCAGCGATAAGTCAATGAGACTTAAAGAAGACCTTCATGGGATTGGGGTAGAAAACTTTTCCTGCTCTTTGGCTTTTTCCTGTACTTCTGAGGCTGAGGCTATTGGCGCAGCTTATGTTGTAGAAGGCTCAGCAATGGGAGGGATGCAAATTGGCAAAGAATTAAAAAAATGTATTTTTTTTGATCAGATCCCGGAACAATCATTTTTTACCGGAAAGCGAGACAGTATAAAAGGATGGAACGAGTATTTAAAGTTCCTGAGATCACGTGATTTTTCTGAGGCTGAGATCGAATCTGCTGCGCGAAAAGCGAAGGAAACTTTCTTGCTATTTGAAGAAGCGTTTAAATTAGATCTTTCCAGCTGCTAATATTCTATTTTTCCTTTGTAAAAAAAGCTTATTCCTAAATACGCTGAAGTTTAGCCTGTCATAGATCAAAGCTTTTCCTAGCAATAACTTCACCGACCTGCATATTTTCCAGTGTTTCACTGCCAATTCTCACTCTAACCAATCTTAGGGTAGGAAAGCCAACAGCAGCGGTCATTTTTTTTACCTGTCTAAATTTGCCTTCGGTCAACGTAACGCTTATCCAGCTGGTAGGTCCATGGCGTTCATCCCGTATTTTTTTTGCGCGTTCGGGGAAAATTGGTCTCTCTTTCAGTATTTCAGCCTTACATTCTTTAGTTTGATAGGCTTTACCGTAAATACTGATTTCTACTCCTTTCTGTATTTTTGTAATAGCATCCCCGGTGATCTCACCATCTACCTGAACATAGTATTCCTTTTCGCTGTTCCCCGCAGTGATCTTAGTGCTTAGCTTGCCATTCGTGGTAAGTAGTAATAAGCCTTCAGAATCTTTATCCAGCCTGCCAATAGACATAGTTCCTTCAGGAAACTCATGCAACTCGCCTAATAATTTAAACTTACCGGCAGTTTTTTGGTTGGTTATGAACTGGCTTAGGTAGCCATAAGGTTTATAGATCTTAAAATGTTGATGCATGCACCGAAAATAAAAAATGCCCTGAATTTTCAGGGCATTTTAAATAAGTATAATTCGAATTATTTATTTTCTGGCTCTGGAACAGGGAATCCACGATCGCGCATTAGCGCATCTATCTTCGCTTCTCTCCCTCGAAATTCCTTATAAGCATCTGCAGGATCCATAGCATTTCTCGGAGCGAAAAGATATTTCACAAGTTTATTTGCCAGTTCCTTGTCGTAGAAACCTCCTGGGGCTTCAGCAAAAGCTTCTGCAGCATCAGAGGTAAGTACATCTGCCCATAAATATCCATAATAACCGGTGGCGTAACCTTCACTCGAAAAAACATGGCCAAAATGAGGAGTTCTGTGACGCATTACAATCTCTTCTGGCATATTTAAATCCTTAAGGGTTTCTCTTTCAAAAGTATCGGGATCTATCTCATCTGGATCTGTGGTATGATATTTCATATCCATGATCGCAGATGCAAGAAACTCTGTAGTAGCAAAGCCCTGATTGAATGTAGAGGCTTTTTTGATTTTTTTAACCAGCTCTTCAGGTATCACTTCATTGGTTTGGTGATGTCTCAAAAACTGATTGATCACCTTATCTGTAGACAGCCATCTTTCCAGTAACTGGGACTGGAATTCAGTATAATCTCTTACCCCGCTATTTAGAGTAGGATATTTGATGTCTGCCGACAGGAAATGCAATGCATGTCCAAATTCATGAAAAAATGTCTCTGCATCATCCCAGGACACTAAAACAGGCTCTCCGGGCGCGGGCTCAATAAAATTAGAATTATTAGAAGCAAGTACTGGTTTTTCACCCTTTAATTCGCTGTAACTGCGATAGGTGGTCGCCCAGGCCCCAGATCTTTTACCCTGGCGTGCATATGGGTCCAGGTACCAAAGACCAACGATGTCTCCAGAATCTTTGTCTGTTACTTCCCAAACTTTCACATCTTCATGAAATACCGGCACAGAACCATCTTCAATAGGAGTAAAATCAAAATTGAATAATTCACCTGCCGTAAAAAATAAAGCCTGGGTAAGATTTCCTAATTCCAGATATTGTTTCACTTCTTCGCTATCCAGGTCATATTTCTTTTTTCTAACCTTTTCAGCATAG
>JBFIMP010000349.1:0-2260 GCA_041611635.1 Christiangramia sp. | reverse complement strand
TTTATTTCTCGTGTAAAAAAATAGTATTCTAAAAATTAAAAGATTAAGTAATAAGTGCCCCAGGACATACACCTGTATCCTTGCATTTACCTCGTATTTCTTAAATGCGAGAATGGTAAAATACGCCAGACTGAATAAAAAGAACACCTGCAAAAATCGATGGAATTTAGCAAAGAATTCCTCTTTTCTGGCAGTAGGATAAAAATCCATCGAGTAAGTTATTAATAGCCAGCCAACAGAATAGGAAAATACGGTAATTCTATCAAAAAAAACTGCAGGCAGGTAATACCTAAGCGTAAAATCTATAATAATTAAATGAACTACAATAGAAATCGGGATGATAAGATCAGATCTTTTCATTCTTAATAGTTTGGTTAGGTTTAGATTTCAGTGAAAACTATTGTAGGGAATAGAATTGTTTATGCTTTAATAAGCTTTGGAATTAAATACTGAGGTATTTTTCTTCCAATTTTACAGGCAAGGGTAAATTTTCCTTTTAACCCATGTTTTTTAATAATTTGAAGATCTTCAATAGATTTTTTCTTTTGTAGAGCCGGGGTAGTGCTTTTCCCCCCAAGCCGCATTTTAACGACCCACTCGTCAAGAAAAACTTTTTTAATATTCTCGTTCTTTAACCATCGTATGGAAATGTCGTAGTCACTTGCTATTGAATATCTCAAATCGTACAGACCGTACTTGCTATAAATTTCTTTCCTGACATAAATGGTCGTATGCAGAGGAATCCAGCCGTATTTCAAATACCTTGGTTTATAATCCTTGGCTGGATATAAACGTTTTACTTTTCTGACATCTTCCCTATCTACATACTTCCCTTTGGCATAAACCAGGTCGGCAGCTGTTTCTCTAAACTTATCAGCAACTTTTTTCAGCGTGTCATTATCATAATA
Source organism: Christiangramia sp. (assembly GCA_041611635.1). Taxonomy (GTDB): domain Bacteria; phylum Bacteroidota; class Bacteroidia; order Flavobacteriales; family Flavobacteriaceae; genus Christiangramia. Next base: position 1,352 of record JBFIMP010000349.1, on the reverse strand, counting down.
AAAATCATCTGAATGAAGAATACCTATTACATCACCAGTACATTTCTTTATGCCTTTGTTCAATGCATCATAAAGCCCCTTATCCCGCGCTGATTGAAAATAACCCAGCTTATCCTGAAACTCCTTAATTACCTCAAGAGTACCATCAGTAGAACCACCATCTATTACAACGTGTTCAATATTCATATAGGTTTGTGCAAGCACCGATTCAATACACTGAGCTATAGACTCTTTATTATTAAAGACTATGGTAATAACAGATATCTTCATTTACAGAATGGAATCAAAGTATTCGATAGTGTGTCTCAATCCTTCTTTTAACTGGACTTTGGGTTCCCACCCGTTCAATTCTTTCTTTGCCAGCCTAATGTCTGGCTGACGTTGTTTGGGATCATCCTGCGGTAAATCTTTGAATACGAGTTCACTTTTCGAATCGGTTAAATCGAGGATTGCCTTTGCCAGTTCAAGCATGGTAAATTCATTAGGGTTACCAAGGTTTACCGGGCCCTGGAAGTTTTTCCCTGTCCTCATCATCCTGGTCATTCCCTCAACCAGGTCATCTACGTACTGAAAGGATCGGGTTTGCTTGCCATCACCGTAAATACTTATAGGCTCCCCTTTTAAGGCCTGAACAATAAAATTAGAAACAACCCGGCCGTCATGAGGATTCATGTTAGGCCCATAGGTATTATAGATTCTGATGATTTTTATATCTACTGCATTTTGCTGATGATAATCCATAAAAAGCGTTTCAGCACAGCGTTTACCTTCATCATAGCAGGAACGAGGCCCCATGGTATTCACATTTCCCCAGTAAGTCTCTGGTTGCGGATGTACCGTGGGATCTCCATAAACTTCACTGGTAGAGGCCTGTAATATACGTGCCTTAATACGTTTAGCCAGTCCTAGCATATTAATGGCTCCCATAACCGAGGTTTTAATTGTTTTAATTGCATTATACTGGTAATGTACAGGAGAGGCCGGACAGGCGAGGTTGTATATCTCATCTACCTCGATCATATATGGATTGGTTACATCATGCCGCACCATTTCGAAATACGGATTGTCCAGTAAATGAACGATATTTCGTTTATCGCCAGTAAAATAATTATCCAGGCAGATAACTTCGTTTCCTTCTTTCAATAGCCGCTTACACAAATGTGAACCTATAAAGCCGGCTCCACCGGTCACTAAAATTTTTTTCATGTATATTTTAATTCTTTAATCTTAGTTTGGATTTGGAAAAAATAATTGGCTTTATACCTTGCAAACCATAGGCCCTCCTTACCGTCAAGAAATCCCAATTTCAGAATATAACTTCCCAAAAAATAAAATATTGGGAGCAAACCCAT
>JBFIMP010000348.1:0-2262 GCA_041611635.1 Christiangramia sp. | reverse complement strand
TGCTGGTCTCCGGAGCGTTTGGAATGTATCCCAGGAAAAGAGTTATCGAGGTGAATGGATTTGATGCCAAGACTGTTGGAGAAGACCTGGAACTGTGTATTCGTTTAAGAATGCTTATGGAAGAAAAGAAACTGCCTTATAAAGTAGTATACCTTCCGGAAACCCTATGCTGGACAGAGGGGCCGCCAGACCATAATATCCTTATTAAACAAAGAGACCGCTGGGCGAGGGGGCTTTGGGAAACTTTAAAGATTCATCGCAAGTTATTCCTAAATCCAAAGTATCGCTATATGGGTATACTTTTCTATCCTTACTGGCTATTTTTTGAATTTGGAGCACCTATTATTGAATTCCTGGGAGTGATTTGTATAATTGCCTTTGCATTCTTTGGAATGATCAACTGGCCCATGGCGATCCTATTATTTACACTCGTCTACCTGGTGGGTTGCGTTTTTTCTACGGCAGCGATCTTTATGTATGTTAAGAATTTTGATCATTACCATAAACCCAAGCAGATCATAGAACTTCTGCTTGCAGCATATCTTGAGCCATTTCTATACCATCCAATTTTGGTCTACGGCCAGATGAAAGGATATTATAAAAAGCTCTTCGGAATAAAATCTGGTTGGGGCACCATGACCCGTAAAGGATTCAAAGTTTCAGATTCTTAGAACCTGAATCTGTAGCCAATATTTCCTATGACCTGGTCTCCTTCTTTTTCTTTAGTGATATCTTCGAATAGATAACCAATGCCTGCCTGTATAATATGTCTTGGACCAATGGTGAAATTTATTCCAAGGTTCGAGTAGTAAGCCTCCAGTCCCGGATTTTCCTGAACCTGGGTGAAGATTGTACTTTCATCTGGAGAAATTCCTGTTCCCAAACGAAGCAACAGAAAGTTGTCTGTATTATTCAGGTAATAGCGCACATTGAGCTGGTAATTCTGAGTGTACTGATCATTGATCTCGGGACCCATAAATATCCTGGTGTTCAGGTAAAATTTTCCCTGGTACATGGTTAGCCCGGCAATCGCCGAAAAATAATCCTGGTCTGAGAAATGCAGAAGTCGGCCACCAGCTTCAAATTCAAATTTTCTCAGAAAATTTACGAAGATAGAAGCACTGGTCCTTAGATCTGGGTATAAAGAGCCATCAGATATTCCTACGTTCAGGAACGAATATACTCTGTCACTAAAAACCGGATAGGCTTCAAGTTCATATAAAGTTCCATCTTTAGATCCTCTGTCGTTATAGTTAACACGGGCGATCACCGCAGTTCTATTGAAATAATGCTGAAATTCAGGACTAATCGTTTGCCAGGCATCGCGGTTATAGGCCTCACTAAAGTGTATATACTGGTAATTAATACCAAGCTCGTTGCTAATGGTCCTTTTTAAGATATTCTGAAGTAAATAACGGTCTTTTTCTTCAAGTTGAGGATCGTTGAATAATTCCAGCGCTATTTCTCGCGATTCAGATTTTTGTTTATTCTCCAGTAGTAATTGTGCCTTCAGGATTTTAGTATTTGTGCTCAATTGGCTGCTTTGCTCGATTGTGCCAAGAAAGTTAAGGGCAGTTCCAGGATCTTTAAGCAATTTGGTTTGTTTAAGTATGAGTTCTCGCACTCCCGGGTAATCTTCGGCTTCGGTCAACAGGTATTTCAGATCACTTGTGGCATTCTGGATCATGTCCAATGCCCAGTAATTACGAACCCGCAATATTCTTATATCATGATATCCGGGAGCTAATTCCAGGCCTTTATTGCTGTAGGCAAGTGAGGCTTTAAATTCCTGATTTTTGTAAAGTTCAAGCCCTTTAAAGTATAGGCTATCGGTATTATTTTCCTTGATGTCCTGGGAGAATACTGTTATTGAATAAAACAGAGTCAGTAATAGAAAAAACTTTCTAATCATTTAAAATTTTTTGAGAGCAACGGCGGTGAAGATAGCAATTATGGAAGACTAATTTAAAAGGATTTAAGCACTTTTAAATTATTAATACAAGAGAAATTTATGTTAGTTGGATGGATGAAAATTTATCCTTTCTTGGAAATAGCTCTGTCTATAGACTAGTTTAATCTGCATTTTCCTTTTGAAATTTGAAAGAAACCAGTTTAATTTGCAATCCACAATCGGGATGTGGCGCAGTCTGGTAGCGTATACGCCTGGGGGGCGTGGGGTCGCAGGTTCAAATCCTGTCATCCCGACTTTTTAATTTATTTCTGGAAACCTCTGAGAATTTATATTTTCAGAGGTTTTTTATT
>JBFIMP010000347.1:0-2278 GCA_041611635.1 Christiangramia sp. | reverse complement strand
ATTCTCTTTGTATAATTAAAGATGTACAGAATGTACTTCAATAATTTCTATCGAAATTCGGTAAAAAAGCTATCCTTTAGGTATCTATTCCCAGAACTGTTATACCCCATAAAAAGGGGTGTTTATTGCTACCTTGAGATGTTCCAAATTTTACTTAACTTTTTAATAAAGAGTAATGTCTTAGTTACGAAACAGACTATTAAACCTTGGAAACGAAAAAAGCGATGCATTTACATCGCTTCTTCATTTTAAAAGACCAGATCTTTAAACTTTGTAATTCGTCCAGTCCATTATATCATTCCTTTCTTCTGGCTTGACAGCTTCTTTCAGCATTTTTTCATCATAAGCCAAACCATGTTCATCCAGTACTTCCTGCGGAACTCCGTCCCAGACATTGGGTCTGTTTCCAACATAGCCGAGATAATCTATACCTTCTTTACTTGTAAAATAACCTGTGGTCACAAGATTCCTGATCCTGCTGAAGAATTGTGCTCCTTGAGTATATTCAGGTTTTACCTCATCTGGAAAGGCTATATCTTCAAAGATTTCAATTTTCTGGGAATTTGTGATCTCCAAAAAATCTTTATCGAAACGTTTATAACTTTCATTCTTCAACCAACGCAAACCTCCCCGCAGAGGAATTTTATGAGCGGGAATATCCTTGGTAATAAATTCAATAAATTCAGGAACCCCAACTTTAGAAGCCGGTTTATGGGTATCATCTCCTGGTATAATAATATCTGAGATCACCGCAATGGTTTTCATCTCTTCTTCGGTATAAAATTCCTGTTCCTGTAAATCTTCAATAATAGCTTTCTCTTCGGGAGTTCTGCCATAATCGTATTCAGGCTCCTTTATGTCTGTCAATTGGCTAACATCTGGTGTTTCATCTAGCCTGCAGCTTAAAAGCAGGCCGGTACCTGCTCCCCCGATCAATAATGTTCTAAGCGATTCTCTTCTATCCATGATTATTACTTTTAAACATTTCCTTTTTTCAATTCATCTGCCAGATAATCTGACGCTCTCCAGGCCAGAGCTAAAATTGTCCAGGTCGGGTTTTTATCTGCCTGGGAAACAAAAGCTCCTCCATCCATTACAAAAAGATTAGGAACATCATGAGCCTGGTTGTATTTATTCAGGACTGAGGTATTAGGATCATCACCCATTCTGGTTGTTCCTACTTCATGTATGATCTGCCCGGGATTGGTTAGGCCATAATTTGATTCTTTACCAGGTTTCTCGCCCAGGGCAATACCACCCATAGAATCGATGATCTCTTCAAAAGTATCCTGCATATGAGCTGCCTGTTTAATTTCTTCATCGGTCCATTTATAATTAAATTTTAGAACCGGAATCCCGTATTTATCAACTGTTTTATCGTCAATGGTACAGCGGTTATCCTTTTGAGGTATGCTCTCTCCCCTTCCAGACATCCCCAAGGTTGAGCCATAATAGCGTTTGACATCTTCCATAAAGCTAAGGCCATAACCTCCAGCCTTCTTTGTCTCTCCATTAGCACCGGGAACCAGGCTATTCAAAGCTTCCATGTTAAACCCAAAGCCATAGGATGGCATGCCCATACCTCCCCAGTATTCAATATGATATCCGCGGGTAAATCCGAGATTTTTATTATCATTCAACCACCACGGGGTATAAAGGTGCATTCCTCCAACCCCATCTTCATTATAGCGTTTCCTGTCCATTAATTCTGGCAAAAAACCCATTCTTGAAGCTCCTGTGGAATCATGTAAATATCTACCCACCACATCACTGGAATTTGCCAGCCCGTTTGGATGGGCACTGGATTTGGAATTTAATAAGATACGGGCAGAACTACATGCACTTGCTGCAAGGATCACAACTTTTGCTTTAACCTTGTAATCCTTTAAGTTTAATTTATCGATATAATGTACACCTGTTGCCTTACCGTTCTCGTCTGTAGTCACTTCCCTCACCATTGCATTTACAAACAGGTCTACATTCCCGGTATCCTTTGCTGGATTTACCAGAACAGATGAAGATGAGAAATCCCCATACACGGTACAGGATCGTGAACACTGACTGCAATAGAAACAGGCCTGTCTCTTCTTATTTACCCTTTTGGTCAAAATTGATAACCGTGAAGGTATCATAGGGATACCCGCTTTATCCGCTCCTTTTTTAATGTATAATTCATGTAAGCGAGGTTTTGGAGGAGGAAGAAAGAAACCGTCGGGTTCATTCGGAATATTCTCCTTGGTTCCAAAAACGCCCACCAGTTTATCTACCTTATCGTAAT
>JBFIMP010000346.1:0-2285 GCA_041611635.1 Christiangramia sp. | reverse complement strand
CTTCAAAATATTATTTGAATGGAGAATACAGGCACGTTGGTGCTTCCTGGCTCACCAGGGAAAACACTGAAACCGAAATTGAAAATGTCCTGAATTATCTCGATGCGGTATATAAAGCTGAAGGCCTTTCTAAAATTGAAAACCTGAATATTTTAGGATATTCCCAGGGGGTATCGGTAGCTACGAGATTTATTGCCAGAAGAAAAATTAAGTGTAAGAACCTTATCATGCATTCTGGAAAAGTGCCTCTGGAATTAACGGCAGATGATTTTAGGTTTCTCGATAAGACAAATTTCAGCTTTATTTACGGAACAGAAGATGAATATTTGAAATCTGGAATAATTAAGGTCGAAGAATCAAGGCTCAAAGAATTATTCCCGGAAAATCTGGAAATTCTTAGCTTCAAAGGTGGTCATGAAATGAACACCAAATTGATATCGAAATTTGCTTAATTTGAAGACTTCTCTATTTCCGGGGTTCATCGACATAATCATATAAAGATATTGTCATTTTGAACGCAGTGAGAAATCTCAATCCAACCAGATTTATGAAACAAAAATCTTCTACTAAAACTTCAATTTTCAAGACTCTCGGTCCTGGATTTTTACTGGCCGGTGCAGCTATAGGTGTTTCTCACCTGGTACAATCAACCCGTGCAGGTGCCGATTATGGATTTCTTTTGATCTGGGTTCTTGTGCTTGCGTGCGCCACTAAATATCCATTTCTGGAATTCGGACCGCGCTACGCTGCCGCAACCGGCAATCATTTAATTACCGGTTACCGGAAAATGGGGAAATGGCCATATTTGGTATTCATACTGGTTACCGTAGGCACCATGTTTATCATTCAGGCTGCAGTAACCATAGTTTCTGCCGGTCTCGCCGAAGAACTTTTCAATATGGGCTGGTCTATTTTCACCTGGAGTTTTATCGTTCTTGGAATTTGCATCGCCCTGCTGCTAATAGGTAAGTATTCAGCATTAGACAAAACGATGAAGGTTATAATTAGCCTTCTCGCGATCGCTACTTTATCTGCCGTGATTTTCGCCTTTGGAGATGGAAGACTCGATAATGCACTGTCATATCCCGCACCCGAAGTCTGGAATAGAGCCGGAATCGCTTTCATTATTTCTTTCATGGGCTGGATGCCCATACCTCTGGATGCTTCTGTATGGCATTCTATCTGGACAAAGGAAAAAGCTGAAGGAAACAAACGAAGTACCAGCGTGAAGGAAGCCTTTACCGATTTTAATATTGGTTTTTTTGCAGCCGCTTTCATCGGAATTCTATTTTTGCTCATGGGAGCTTTAATCATGTTTGGAAGCGGACTCAGTTTTTCAAGTAATGGTGTAGAGTTTTCGGGTCAGCTGATAGACATGTACGGCAAAACTCTTGGGGACTGGAGCAGACCAATTGTGGGAATAGCAGCCTTTATTGCTATGTTCTCCACTACCCTGGCCGTCACCGATGCCTTTCCAAGAGTGATCTCTGAGATCCTTGCTGAAAGCAATATTTCAAATCTCCGTTCTAAAGAGAAACGATGGAGAAACTATAAGCTTAACGTTTTCCTGATCCCACTATTAGCGCTATTGATCCTTTATTTCTTTGGAACCTCATTTACTGCCTTGATCGATTTTGCTACGGCTCTTTCTTTTTTATCGGCCCCGGTTATAGCCTGGTTCAATTATAAGATAGTTACTGGAGACCTGATGCCTGCAAGCTATAGACCGAATAAAACCTACAGAATATTCAGCTATTTCTGTTTTGTTATTTTGAAGGTTTTCGCAGGAATTTATATTTACACCTTATTCTATTAAAATGATTTTCAGAAGTGTAAACAAACTCTAAAACACAAAATAGATTGTTCAGCATTCCTGAATCCTCGTAAATTAAGTTCAGGATTAGACAATTATGGCGTACAAATTTACTCTTCTCGGAAAAACGTATTCATTCAAAGATCTTAAAACAGTACTGGCAAAGACAACACCTGAAAAATAGATTTCCCAGTCACATCGCTCCCTGGAAATGACCTAAACCGATGTCCTCCTGAACTCGGCTCAGGACCTATTGTGAACCTGAAATTGACGATTCTACGATAATAAACGAGGTTAGCTTGATGCAATTCTGAAATATTATACAAATAAAAAAGCCCCGCATTATTGCGAGGCTTTTCAATTTTATAGTGATTTCGTGAAGATCCCTCGCTATGCTCGGGATAAGCGATTCACAAAATTTTGCTATTGCAAAATTTGTTCTCAGCTTACTTAACTTCTTCGAAGTCTACAT
>JBFIMP010000345.1:0-2288 GCA_041611635.1 Christiangramia sp. | reverse complement strand
TCGCTTAACCTAATTTTGTATCTTTAAAGCGTATGAAATTTAAAGACCTGCGTAAAAAATCCTGGTTCAGAATTATCAGTAACAAATACGTACTGATAAGTCTGGTTTTCGCGGGATGGATGTTCTTTCTGGACACCAATTCATGGTTCATCCACCATGAACTCGATCAGGAAATAAACGAATTGCAGGACAACAAAGAATATTATCAAAAGGAAATCGCGAAAGATAAAGCGGTCATAGAAAAACTTCAGGATTCGGTGGAACTTGAAAAGTTCGCCAGGCAAAAATATTACATGAAAAGGCCTAATGAAGATATCTATATCATAGAATATGATACCATAGATTAAAGATTTCGCGAAGCTTTCCAACCAAAACCAACGAGAATGAAACAATTGTTATTTCAGGAATTTGAAGAAGTTTCTGCAAAACAATGGAAACAAAAGATCCAGGCCGATCTTAGAGGTGCCGATTATAATGAAAAACTGGTCACGAAAACCCTCCACGGCATAGACATCAAACCCTTTTATTCTTCAGAGGATGTGCAGGAAACCCTGCAGGTTTCCAATCCCGCACACTGGAATATTTGTGAGAAAATATATGTTTCTTCTGCTCAAACTGCCAATAAAAAGGCACTGGATAGATTACAGAAAGGAACCGAGGCGATATGGTTTATTTTACCCTCTAAAGAAATCGATTTCGCTGAACTTTTTAAAGATCTTCCCGCAGGGATCACTGTCTATTTAAAACCGGAATTTCTTGATGCGGATTACGTTCAGAAACTGAATGATTTTATAGCAGGTAAGGATTACAAGGTATTCCTACAGACCGATATCATAGGGAAACTGGCCAGATCTGGAAACTGGTTTGATAACTTAAAAGCAGACCATTCACAATTTGAGAAGATACTGAAGAACTCTTCAAATTTAGATTCGGTTGCTAGTATAGACCTGGGATTATATCAAAATGCAGGAGCGAATATACCTCAACAACTGGCCTACTCCGTTGCCCATGCAACCGAGTATTTAAATCACCTGGATCAACTTGGAATTTCAAAGGAAGAAAGATCAAGATTTACCTTTCAATTTATCGTCTCAGTAGGCTCAGATTATTTCTTTGAGATCTCCAAGATCAGGGCGCTTAGATGGATGTTTGCGACGGTGGCCAGGGAATTTGATTTCAATACAGAATGCCATATTGTGGCCCTACCAACCAAGCGAACCAAAACATTATATGATTATAATGTGAATTTGCTACGTACTACGACCGAAAGCATGAGTGCGATCCTGGGAGGAGCCAATGCCCTTTATAATATGCCTTATGATGCCATTTATCATAAAGACAATGAATTTGGAGACCGCATTGCCCGTAATCAGTTGCTTATCATGAGAAATGAGAGTTACCTGGATAAGGTTGGCAATGTTGCTGAAGGCACTTATTATATTGAAACCCTTACTAAACAACTGGCCGAAAAAGCACTGGATATTTTCAAGGATATTGAAAAAGGCGGAGGCTTTTTAAAAGAATTGAAATCTGGTATCATTCAGAAGAAAATAAAAGAAAGCGCTGCTTTGGAACAGGAGAAATTCAATAGTGGAGATCTTGTTCTAATAGGAACCAATAAGTTCGAAAATCCCCAGGATAGAATGCAGGAGGACATCGAACTCTACCCATTCCTTAAGAAAAATCCTAGAAAAACTTTAATCGAACCTATACTGGAAAAACGGCTTAGCGAAGACAGTGAACAGAAGAGATTAGAAGAAGAGAAACAAAGCAAGCCAACCCATTAAAATAAGATTTATGCAACGCAAAGATCTTCAAAATATAAGCCTTCTCGAAAAGGATTTCTCCAGTAGAAAACCTGAAGCGAAAAAGAGAACCTTTAAAACACCCGAGAAAATAGAGATAAAAACCTCTTATTCCAAAGAAGACATATCTCAAGCAGAACATCTCAATTTTGCTGCCGGTATTCCACCCTATTTGCGTGGACCTTACAGTACAATGTATGTAAGCAGACCATGGACCATAAGGCAATATGCAGGATTTTCCACTGCCGAGGAAAGCAATGCTTTTTACCGCAGAAACCTGGCTGCAGGTCAGAAAGGACTCTCGGTAGCATTCGATCTTCCAACCCATCGTGGATACGATTCAGACCATGAACGTGTGGTGGGCGATGTGGGAAAAGCCGGAGTGGCCATAGATTCGGTAGAGGATATGAAGATACTTTTCGATCAGATCCCACTGGATAAAATGTCGGTTTCCATGACCATGAATGGAGCTGTTCTGCCTAT
>JBFIMP010000344.1:0-2301 GCA_041611635.1 Christiangramia sp. | reverse complement strand
CCCAGTTTTTTTAAAGGAATGCTTTTTTCTTCATCAAAATAATCTTGCAGACTGGTTTTACTTAAAAAGCCTTTCCTGCTGCTGTAAATACTGTCTTTTTCTAAAAAGACCGAATAGAGATATTCCTGGTCATTAACTCTGACCATCGTCCTTTGGTTTTCCCTGTTCTCAAATTTGAATATTCCAGACCTATAGGAAACCACGTAAACCTGATCTTTGAATTCAAAAAAATCCTGAACCCGGAATAACTTGTTTTTCTCTGAAATATTAAAGGATTGAACCTCAAAGCTATTTATGTTAACGACAGAAATACCGTCACTGGTGCCCACAAACATTTCATCACCATGCGAGAATAGTTTGGTGATCTCGTTATGCACCAATCCCTTAGCTTTTGAAATTACCCGGAATTTAGAACCATCATAAATACTGATGCCTTCTCCATAACTTCCAAACCACAGGTGCTTATTCTTATCTTCAGCAATTGCCCAGCAACTATTAAGTGCAAGCCCATCTTCTTCAAAAAAGTATTTAAAGACGTCATTTTCCTTTTTAACCACGCCATTATCGGTGCCAATCCAGAGAATATTGTCGCTATCCACCAATAATGCTCTAACGGTATTGTTTGGTAATTCGGTTGCAGCATTATAATTTTTACCTGGAAAGTTCTGAGAGTAAACTAAATTAAGCCAAAAAAATAGTAAGAGGAATATACTAGTGGTTTTGCAGAATGACATTTATAAATTCTTCTTCTTTCCGGAAAGAGACGGGAAGTTTCTCTCCGTTGGTTAATTCAACTTCCTTATTAGCCTTATGGTATCGCACCACATAATTCAAATTGAGAACATAGCTTTTATGTATCCTTTGAAAAGAATTAGCAGGAAGTATTTCCTCAACGAACTTTAAGGTCTTCGCAGCCGTTTTCGTGCAGCCGTCGATCTTTTTTATGCAGCAGTAATTGCTCTCTGCCTTACAATATAATATCTGGTTTGAATGAATAAGTTCGAAGCCCTCTACCGTGGGAAGTGCTATTTTGCTGACCTTCTGATCATTCACATTCAGGTTCTCAAGCAACAATGCAAGTTTTTTCTGGGCAGAACTGCCGGCAGTTTTAGATTCAAATCTTTTCACTGCTTCAGCCAGATCCAGGTGATTAATAGGTTTGAGTAAATAATCCAGCGCACTGCGCCTTATGGCTTTAATGGCAAATTGGTTATAAGCTGTAGTGAAGATGACTTCAAAATTTATAACATCGAAATATTTGAACAATTCGAAACCGTTTTTTTCAGGCATTTGTATATCTAAAAAAACCAGGTCTGGTTCATGTTTCTTAATGGCCAAAACCCCGGTGTCTACTGAATTGCATTTTGCTACTACATTGAATTTATTCGGGAAAAATCTTTTCAAAGTTTTCTCCAGTAAACTCTGGGCGTTAATTTCATCGTCGATGATGATTGCTTTTATCATAAAATAAAACTACTATTTATTGCCTAATTGAGAACTATTGTACACTGAATTTATACTTTTTACATGGTTTAAATACTTTCCCTGACCTATTTTTCAAGATCATAGTCCTTAACCCAGCTGAAACTTTTGGCGATAAGTTCTTTTTTGTGTTTCCTGATAAATTCCAGGTAAGCCAGGGCCACAAGTGAAAGTTTTTTTAGATTTAAGCCAGACCAGGTACCAGTTGTTGCGCACAGGCAGGCCATTTACTGGGATGATCTGCAAGTCCTTATTCTTTAGCTCATTTTTGATACCTATCAAAGGTATGATCGAGAAACCAAGCCCTGCCAGTAATGCCTGTTTTACCGCTTCATTAGACATTAGCTCTATTTACTTTTGTACTGAATATCTACGGCGGGCGATAAAACTTTCCATAGCCATACGGATTGTCGATCCCTGTTCTTGTATCGTTTAGAAATATAAAATTCCCGGCTTTATCTTAGGCCCCAGAAGTATTACCGAAAAGACTAATCTGGATAGCCGTTGTTACCTGCACCCTTACGAATGAAGGCAAGATGCTGAAAGCAAAGCCCTGGAAACGATCATGCAGGGGCCTATGGTGGTTACCCAGTGGATCAATAATCGCTATTATTTCCCCTAAGTAGATAACGAAACCTTTGGAGGTGACCTTAAAATGGATTACCGCTGCAATCCCTGAGACAAACAGATATAGAAATGTACCACCAGCCACTGCGGTTATCGGTAATGATCAACGCACCGGTAGCAAGGATCTCTGAGATCTTGCGCAGGAATGAAAACCTGAAAATGCTGCTGGATAATGAATGGATCTACCTGCTG
>JBFIMP010000343.1:0-2302 GCA_041611635.1 Christiangramia sp. | reverse complement strand
AATGCTTTCATAATGGTCATGATTCCTTTGAACATAAGAAAGATGGATCCTATCGTGGCTAATATTCCAACAATCAATACCGGGATGTACCAAGGATGTCCCTGGTTATTAAAGGCATTGTAAAGAATGGAGGGGCCAATAAAGGCCAATGGTAATGCTCCGGCCAGAAATTTCAATCCTTTTAATAGTACTTCTTTATTAGTATGTTTCATTTACTCTACCTTGTAAAATGTTGAATCAGCTTCAGATAACCTAAAATAACCAAAAGGATAATTATCTGGATTGTTTCTATTAATAATATTTCCCTTAACAGTGGCCGGCATTGTTTCAAACGGACCCCCATCGCTGGTACCCACCTGTGACCTCAATATAAAAAGGTATTCATAATAGCTTTTCGAGATTCCCTGTATCTGGATCTCAATGAGATCATCGGCAGTAATATCATCATTAGAATAATACCCAAAGATTTGATTTCCATTGGTAAATTCATCTTCATAGATCTCGAGACTAAGATCATCATTTCTAAACTTGAACAAATAGTAATTTTCTTGCTCTGCGGGATCTGTGTAATAAGCCTTAATCTCTATATCGGTACCAGAAAATCCACCAGATTCGGTTTGTTCTACATAATCGATGGGTGTTACCGGCAATAAGCTTTCTGAAGCAGTATATATCTGATCTTCATATAAAATCTCCAGTTGATAAGATTGATTAAGAACTGGATCGAAATCTGTATTCACATAATTTCCGTTTAAGGCGTAGGTAAATACAAATTCTTCACCATCCTGTGCTATAATCTTTACAGATGCATTCTCAACTGGAATCACTTCTTCTTCGTAAAACGGAGAAGTTTCAGAAAGTTTAATGCTTTGTTCATTTCCCGGGGTCCCTTTAAACCAGACTATAGATGCTTCTATTACCAGTCTTGGTTCGCTTTCTTCCAGATCTATATTTACTACTTCCTCGCAAGATGAAAAGAAAAATATCAGTATACCCGGAATATATTGTATAAACTTCTTCATTAGAATTTAAAATTATAGGTTACCGAGGGAATTATTCCGAATAACGATAATCTTACCGCTTCATTTTCACCGGTATCATTATTTTCTCTGAAACTTATAGAATAGGCATTTTGTCTGTTGTATACATTATATAGTCCAAAAGTCCAGAAAGACTCTACCTTTTTTCCTTCCTTTACACCGGGCTCATAAGTTGCAGATAGGTCAAGGCGATGGTAAGATGGCAGCCTGTCCCCGTTTCTTTCTCCATATACAGGAATATTGATTCCTTCATATTCATATTGCGCGTTCGGGTAAGTAGTGGCCAGACCGGTTTGAAAAATGAAATTTGCGTTTAATTGCCATTTCCTGTTCAGCTCATAACTTCCCGTCATGCTTAGATCGTGAGTTTTGTCGTAATTGGTATTATACCAGTTTCCGTTATTAATACCTGGTTCTATAGCTGATCTTCCCGGGGTGCGCTGCTCAGATTTCGAAAGGGTGTAAGCTAGCCAGCCCGTTAATCTCCCGGTATTTTTCCTTAATAAGACTTCCATTCCATAAGCCCTCGATTCCCCATTAAGAACCACTCTTTCAATGGCATTATTAGCGATAAGGTTGGCTCCGTCTATATAATCTATACGGTTATCTATATCCTTATAGAAGCCTTCTACTTCCAGCGAAAACTCATTTTCTTTGAAATTCCTGAAGTATCCCACGGCATATTGATCCAGCACCTGCGGTTTGATAAATGATCCGCTTGGAGCCCATACATCTAAGGGAGTAGGGGAACTGGTATTGGAGATCAGGTGAAGGTATTGGGCCATCCGGTTATAACTGGCCTTTACAGATTGGTTATCATTCAAGGTATAGGCTATCGCGATACGAGGTTCAAAATTGTTATAAGCTTTCAGTACTTCGCTTCTTGAAGACTCTACAGTTTCCAAAATATCTGCCTCCCTGTAAATATCTCTTTCAGGGTCATATTCCACAGGATGGTCATCTTCATACATGTTTATTTCGTCCTGTCCTAATCTTAAAAATGTGCTTAGGCGCAAACCATATTCCGCAGAAAATTTTTCACTAAACCTGTGTTCTGCTGAGAGATAAACCGCATTTTCGAAGGCATATTTATTAGTGAGTTTAAAATAATTAATGCCGGAATCTTCATCTATAGGTTTGATTTCTCCCGGATTGAATTCATAGTAGGTATTCTGCATTCCATATTTCAACTGCAGGTTATCATTTATATAATGGTTGAAATCGTATTTTATATTCAGGTTCTTGATGCCGCTGTCCCAGTT
>JBFIMP010000342.1:0-2419 GCA_041611635.1 Christiangramia sp. | reverse complement strand
TGAATTATTATGGAATGGTGAAGAGCGAAGCCTTAGAAAGTTGCCAATGAAAGAGCATATCTGGTCATCTTCCCCATTGTATACTGAGCCTATGAAATGCCGGAGAGAAAAATGGTTCACGCAACTAAAAGAAACCAAAGGTCTTTCATCTGAAGCGCTATTAGATTTTCACCATAATGCTGGGGAAGGAAGCAAAGAGTATGACCTGATTATAGATCGCGGCTTTTTGAGCACTCAAAGTATTAGTCAGGTTTACAACTCCTCAAATGAATTGAGATTTACCTATGAAAATCTGAGGACAAAGGATCTTACAGAAAAGTATTTTCAGTTTAATGCGTAAGGAGCGCTTAATTTAAAGGAAGGTATTCTCACTTTAAAGCTTCTGGAGTTCGAAAAATTTAACATAGTGTAATAACCTGCCATTGCTCCAAAGGGACCGGTTAAAAGGCAACCACTTTGGTAAGTGTGGCTTTCACCAGGCTTGAGAACAGGTTGCTTACCAATTACACCTTTACCTTTTACTATTTCGGTATCGTTAAGTGCGTCTTTGATCTCCCAGAAACGCGATTTCAACTGAACGGAATCATTGCTCTGGTTCTCTATGCTTATCTGGTACCCAAAAGCATAATGCATCTTATAGTTTTTATAGAACATTCCTTCGAAATGGGTTTCGACCGAAATTTTTATGCCTTTGGTTATCTGCTGGGTCATTTTAAAAAATTGAAAACGAAACAATTACAGCTGTAATTATTGCGATTGCAGCTAAAATAAAAAATATTATGTTCAGTGTTATAAACTTTAAAATCGTTTTAACACGGCCCTGTCCATAAAAATTACGCATTGATTTATACAGGTAAAAAACAAATATCGAATTCGCTAAAGTGAATCCCCAGTCAGATTTTAAAATATAATCTATAGAATAGCCTATGATATAGAGCACGAACAAAGTGGTTTGTACGTGAAAAGCAAAAATTAGATGCTCCATATAGTTAAAGGGGCGTCTTAGATAGATAAGCCAGATGAAAAGGGCGAATACCGGCAGGTAGAAGAAGATGATAAAGGGCAGCTTGCTAATGAAATAATCTGCGAATATCTTAGGATTGTTATAGAAAAGATCAAACCTCATGGCTTTCTGATAAAGCCAGGTGTTCCAACCTGTATTTTCATATTCCAGCTGCTGTAAAGCTTCCTTTGGATTGTTTATCCTTGTTTCTTTATAGTATTTATAAAAGATTTCTAGCTTACGTCCATTTTTGGTAAACAAATCCAAGGAGTCCAGTTTTTTTTGAGGTATATAGGAGTCCTTATATGTTTCAGTTTCTTTTTTATCTCCAGAAATATTTCCAGTAATAGAATCTAAAGGAATGTTTCTTTCTTTCAAAATATCAATCTCTTCTATTTTAGCTCTAACCAGGCTATCCTTCTGAATCTCGGCTATATTCTTTTGGAAGTTCTCATCCCGGGCAGCCAGGTTAACATCTTCAAATTGGTCTGCAAAACCCGAGATTAGAAAGAAGATGATCGAAGCGCTTAAATAAAATCGAAATGGATTCGCATATCTTATCCTTTTTCCGTTAATGTAATCTTTAGAGATCTGCCCAGGTTTAAACAACATAATTCTTAGTGTTCTTTGAAACCTGGAATCGTAGGAAAACATTCCAGAGAAAAACTCGGTGATAAGGTCGGTCAAATTTAATTTTCGGGTAGAATTTTCCTGTCCGCAATTTGGGCAGTATCTATCTGTCTTATCTAAGGGAAGATTGCAGTTAAGGCAATGCAGACCACGGTATTTATAATTGACACCGTTTTTGTTATATTTTTCCAGCATTGGGAAAAAGTATTAGTTCCGAATAATTTGAGAATTTGCATATCCAACACCAATCATTCGATCATACCTGGCTCCAGGCGTTCGATAGTAAACTAAAATACTATAGAGGTTCTCTGTCTCATCAAAATTTCCACTTATGAATCCGTCGTCTATAGCACCGTCATCTGTTAGTAAAACATACTTGTAATTATAATAACCCTGTTTAAATAACCGGGCACCTTCATAATAGCCTGTATCTTCATTATAAGTAAGCATTGTGCTTTTATCCAGTTCAAAATTATTGAATCCTCCATATATATGGATCTCAGAATTTTCAACAAAGTCATAATTCTTCAATCGAAAATGTACCCAGACGTATTCGGCTTCAATATCAGAATTCTGGGCCTGCATATTTCTTATCACAAAGCGCCCGTTAATATCTGGATTATAGGTGTAGGGTTCATTCTTTCTGGTGAAATCCAGAAATAAATAATGATGGTAAAGATCTTCAAGTTCCACACTGGAGATATCTGAGGTGGTTACCCGTATTTCCTTATTGTCAAACTGAAGAAATTCATTTCCTCCCCAAAAAGAAGATTCATTATCATACCT
>JBFIMP010000341.1:0-2441 GCA_041611635.1 Christiangramia sp. | reverse complement strand
GAACCTGCTCTTTAGATAGTCGTTCACAGTTTGAAATAACCAGAATTTATTCTGTTCAAGGCGGTTATGCTGGAAATAAGCGTTTTCATCAACTTTTGACTTGAACTTCGTGATCATTTCCCAGATATCTGAAACACCTTCATTATATAGTGCGCTGCATAGTTTTACCTCTGGTTTCCAATCACTTTCTTTTGGCGGATATAAATGTAAAGCCCTTTTAAACTCCAGTTCTGCTTCCCTGGCAGGCTTTTGATTTTCTCCATCTGCCTTATTTATCACGATAGCATCTGCCATTTCCACGATACCGCGTTTAATACCCTGTAGTTCATCCCCGGCACCGGCAAGTTTTAATAACAGGAAGAAATCGGTCATGCTGTGTACAGTGGTTTCGCTTTGTCCTACCCCAACTGTTTCTATGAGGATAACATCAAAGCCTGCTGCTTCGCATAACAAAATGCTTTCCCTGGTCTTTCTGGCCACACCACCAAGGGAATCTCCACTTGGGGAAGGCCTGATGAAGGCATTTGATTTGGTAACCAGGTTTTCCATTCGGGTCTTATCTCCCAGAATACTTCCGTGTGATACTGAGCTGCTGGGGTCTACTGCCAGAACTGCTACTTTCTTTCCCAGATCTATTAGGTATGAACCAAAACTTTCTATAAAAGTGCTTTTACCAACCCCGGGAACTCCGGTGATGCCAATTCTTATAGACTTATGGGCATGTGGTAAGGCTCCTTCAATAAGAAATTCAGCCTGTTTTTGATGAGTTTTCTGATTGCTTTCTATAAGGGTAATTGCTCTTCCCAGGGCAGTTTTATTTCCTTTTAGCAGATCATTCAACAGCTCCTTTTCAGAGAATTTGTTTTTCCTGAAATTTCTGATCCTTTTAGCTGATTCTGCACTAACATTTCCAGATGTAGGTTTGTTCTGAGACTCGCTTAAGGCCGATTTTTGCTGTTCTTCACTCAAAATAGGGCAGAATATTTATGACAAATTTATGAATTCGTGCTTCAGGCATCATTAAATGCTTGTTATATTGATGAAAACTAAATTACTTAAATTATTTCACGCAATGAAGAATTTGTATAAAACTAAAGTAACTACCCATGGTGGGCGTAATGGTCATACCCGTAGTGAAGATGGTATTCTAGATATGGAACTTAAAACGCCTAAAAGTTTGGGCGGTGAAGGTGGAGATTACTCCAATCCCGAACAACTTTTTGCTGCAGGATATTCATCTTGTTATGGTAGCGCTTTAGAGGTTGTTGCTAAAAAGCATAAAGTAGATCTGGGCGATTATAGCGTAACTGCTGTAGTAAAGTTGGGGAAAACCGAATCTGGGAACTTACAGCTTTCTGTAACTCTGGATTCTTATATTCCTAACGTAGATGTAGAGACAGGAGAAAAGCTGGTAAATGAAGCTCACGAGATCTGTCCTTATTCCAGAGCTACAAGGGATAATATCGATGTAACGTTAAATCTACTTCTGGACGAATAGGATTAAAAGTTAAGATTTATTTGAAGAGTCGCTAATTAGCGGCTCTTCTTGTTTTATAGGCAAACTCACACTGGTGTTATCCCAGGCTAAAATCATATTTACAAATTCACCAGATCTTTCAAATGATATAGTGAATTGTTCCAGATTGTTATTGGTCTTTTCTACCGGTCTCTCCAGCACCAGGGAGTCAAACCTGGGATCTCTGTAGGCCTCTTCATCCAGGTTAATACCCCAGGGATACATTTTCGAATTGAACATGATCTTCCAGCTTTTTTCCTTTGGAATGGTCCAGAGGGTATATTTCCCTGCCTTCAATAAACTACCGTCCACGAGGATATCTCGATTCGTTTCAAAAGTAGTTGCTTCGTTTGCACCTGTTCTCCATACCTCGTTGTAAGGAACAAGATTCCCAAAGATCTCCCGTTCTTTTTTATAGGGACGGTTATAAAATACATTTAGCTCCAACCCACCCTGCTTATAAGTAATCGTGTCTTCCGGGCTATGTGCTTTGGTGGTGTACCTTAGGATAATTACCAGAATAAGCCCAAGTCCCAGGATCATACCGCCTATTTTCAATATTTGCTTTGTAGTGCTGTTCATAGCATTTTTAAAAATATCTTTTCAAAAATTCGGCCATAACGAATTCAATATCTGAATATTGCTTCTAATTACGTGAAGATGATACAAATTTGGAATTTTTTTCGGAATTTTTGCAACACGAGGTTTTTTGCCTCGTCTTTAATGTGAACTAACCCATCAAAAAAATAAAATTGATACAGCATAAGCTAATAGAAGCTTGCATACAGAACAGCCGGAAGGCTCAACTCAAGCTGTATAACAAATATTGTGACGGG
Organism: Christiangramia sp.; assembly: GCA_041611635.1. GTDB lineage: Bacteria > Bacteroidota > Bacteroidia > Flavobacteriales > Flavobacteriaceae > Christiangramia. The sequence goes on along the minus strand of JBFIMP010000341.1, from coordinate 89 downwards.
ATGTATTATGTCGCCTTGAGGTTCATGAAAGATCCGGTAGAAGCAGAGGACGCCATGCAGGAAGCTTTTATAAAAGCTTTCTCAAAATT
>JBFIMP010000340.1:0-2452 GCA_041611635.1 Christiangramia sp. | reverse complement strand
GCAAAACTAAGAATGGCCAATGCCAGCACCGGAGAAGTAAAAGATATCTTTCAAGAAAAAGTTGCTACTCAGTACGAATCTGGCCGGGATAAGATTAACTGGAGTTACCTTGATTCCACTAATGAGATCATCTGGTATTCTGAAAGAGACGATTTTGGACATCTTTATTTATATGATGCTGAAACCGGTAAGCTGAAGAATCAGATCACCAAAGGAGACTATGTGGTAACTCAGGTCTCTTACATCGATGAGGAAGAAAAAAAGATTTATTTTATGGCTAATGGAAAAAATAAGGATGAGAATCCTTATTTCAGTCATTTGTACAAAATAGACTTTTCTGGTAAAAACCTAAAAGGTCTTACTCCAGAAAAAGGAACACATTCCATCCATTGGTCTCCAGATCATGAATATTTCGTGGATAATTATTCCACTCCTACCAGACCCAATATCGCCAACTTAAGAAAAAGCAATGGTAAGTTAATAAGTCAACTCGAAGAACAGAACATACAGCCTTTGAAAGACAATGGGTGGAAGGAGCCTGAAATGTTTGAAGTAAAATCTGCGAATGGGAAATGGGATCTTTACGGACTCATTTTTACGCCCACTAAGCTTGATAAAAATAAAAAGTACCCGATAGTTAATTACATCTATCCTGGACCGCAGGGAGGTAGTATTCGCGGCTGGTCTTTCAAAACTTCACGAAGAGATCATCAAGCGCTTGCCGAACTGGGATTTGTGGTGGTTGTGCTTGAAGGTACCTGTAATCCTGGAAGAGAAAAATCTTTTCACGATGCCTGCTACGGAAGCCTATCAGAGAACACCCTGCCAGATCAGATGAGCGGAATCAAACAGCTATCTGAAAAATATTCTTTTATGGATACCACTAGAATTGGCATTTGGGGACATTCGGGTGGAGGTTCTGCCACCCTAGCGGCAATGTTCAAGTATCCCGATTTCTATCAGGTTGGAATTGCCGAATCCGGGAATCATGATAACAGGAATTATGAAGATGACTGGGGAGAAAGATATATAGGTTTGATGGGGAAAGATCCAGACAGTACCTCAGCCTATGTCTATGATGCCAACGCCCAGTATGCCGAAAATCTTAAAGGAAAATTAATGCTTATACATGGCGCTATGGACGATAATGTGCCTATATATCACACTTATCTGGTCGTGGATGCACTCATTAAAGCAAATAAGGATTTTGACCTTCTCGTGCTCCCCCATGCAAGACACAGTTACGGCGATGATTTTTATTACGTGATGCGCAGAAGATGGGACTACTTTGTGGAGAACTTAAAAGGAGTAACTCCCCCTGAAAATTTCAAAATTAACCTGAGAAAATAACCAAGCTCTATATGAAAGATCCTGAGATAATAGAAATGGAACCTAAAAAGCTCATGGGAATTAGCCTGCATACGAGTCTTGCCGATGACAAGACTGCACTTCTCTGGAAAAGATTCATGAAGCAGAAAAAAGAGATCACTAATACTAAAAGCGATGATCTATTTTCTGTTCAGGTATATGATGAGGGATTCATGAAAGGTCAATTCAATTCTCAATCGGTTTATGAGAAGTGGGCAGCTTTGGAGGTGGAGGATTATTCAAACCTTCAGGAAGATATGAAAGGACTTAAACTACCCGGTGGGTTATATGCGGTATTCACACATGAAGGCACCTCGAAAGAATTTGCAGAAACCGCTAAATTCATTTTTGATGAATGGATACCTTCTTCCAAATATAGTCTCGATAACAGGCCACATTTCGAAGTTCTGGGTGAAGAATACAAAGGACCCGATAATCCCGATTCAAAAGAAAAGATCTGGATCCCAATTAAGAAAGATTAAATGAAAGACCTTGATATTCTAGATCAATTCAAAGGTTTTCTGAATACAAAAGATATTTTCAGCTCACAAACCGGAGGCATAAAGAAGTTTGAGTTTCCCGAGATCAGGATTACAGATGCTTTATTGAAAGATCTAAAGGAACTGGACCATCCCCGTAATTCTGTTTTGGGAAAGCGCATGGAAAGTTTCTTCGAGATCGCAATAAAACATAGTTCCAGATATGAGTTGATTGCTTCAAACATTCAGATCATAGAAGAGAAAAGAACTATTGGCGAACTGGATTTCCTGGTGTTCGATAAGGAAAGCGCAAAACCTCTCCATATCGAACTGGTTTATAAGCTTTACGTATATGACCCCAAAATCTCTCCAGAAATCAATAAATGGATTGGCCCGAACAGAAGAGATAGTTTCGCGGAAAAACTGGATAAATTGAACTCGCGGCAATTCCCGCTATTATATAAACCTGCAGTTCATAATTATTTAGAGGAACTCAAACTAGATTTAAAAGGTATTGAACAACAACTTTGTTTCAAGGCTCATTTATTCCTTCCCAATAATTCAATTCTACAACAAACCACTTTTATAAATCTAAATTGTATAAG
>JBFIMP010000339.1:0-2460 GCA_041611635.1 Christiangramia sp. | reverse complement strand
TTAGTTTGTCGAAGGGCCTCTTCCCTTAAATGGGATTGAAATAACAAAAATAAAATATGACTCGCTCTATTGATTGTATTTTCCTCTATCGTGGAGGGTGCAGCAATTTTAGAATAATAACAGGCGAATGTGGCAACGATAGTACCATCTATATGTTTTATAGGCTGAGACCAGCAGGCGCTGAAATCAAAGTAATCCAGGAGAAACAAGTATGATTGCCAGTTTTTATCCTCTTTAACATTCTCTACAATTACTTTCCTGCCAAGGTAAGCTGCTGTACCACAGGTCCCAACTCCTTCGCCAATTTGAATATTATTGGTTTCCTGTAAATATTTCTCAGGAAGCGATGGTGCTGCGATAGTATATAGCCTGTTGTCCCTGATCCCATTCAAGGAACACTTCATGTTTGGGTGAAGATTTTCGATTCCTAAGATATACTCCTTTATGATTTCAGAAATTTCCAGCTTCCCAAGGGCATTCATTTCCAGGATTTTGGTTTCTAACTTTGTTAAGGAATCATAATAATAATTTTTTGTGATGTCTTTAAGAGCGCCAACTACCTTTACAGGTTCTTTATCCTTTCTAATGATATATGCACGATCCTGAACCGTTGAAATACTTCCGTCTGGTTTCCTGATCTGGTATTTATTCTTCCATTTTAACTCCCCGGTCTCAATAGTATGGGAAAGGCTCTTGCGAACCCTAAGGCGATCTTCATCTACTACAAATGCGCACCAGTCATCTTTTTTTGAATCTAGTTGTTCCTGGGTAAATCCAAAATTATCAATAAACCCCTTTGCCCTATGAGTAATTCCAGTTTCCAGATTCCATTCCCAAATGGCATCATAGGTCGCTTTAGTGACATATTCAAATGCTTTATTGCTGTCTTTGAGTTGTTTTAAGGCCTCCTGTCGCCCGGTGATATCGTTGCAGGTAACCAATACACAGTTTCGGCCGTAGTGGGTAATTGAAGTTCCGGTAACCTCAACCTTTAAAATTGTACCGGCTTTGGTGATATGAGTAAATACACCAAATCTTTTATCAGTGAAATCAGAGCTTATAGACTTGACAAGGGATAATAAAGCAGGTATTAATCGCTTAGGTCTAAGGTCGAGTATGGTTTTTTCTCTGAATTCTTCGAGAGTATAGCCATATTGATTAAGAGCTGCCGAGTTGACTTCTAAAATACTTAAACTTTCAAAATCATAAATTAATTTTGGGATAGGACTTTCTTCAAAAGGTACAGGATGTACCGGAGCATCCTGCCTTGAGGTTTTTTTTGTGAAATCTAATAAATGAATAAAGTACGAAGTGGTGTCAATTTCCACTCTATTACTTTGGATCCTGCAATTATGGATACTTTGATCGCTTTTTTTTATTTTTATCCTTCGGTCGGGGTTATTGTGTTTCAGATTTAGACCATAATCCTTAAAATTACCGTGAGATATTTCTCCAGTAATTTTGATTAATGAACTGCCAATTAACTGTTCTTCCTGCCAACCCGTATACTTCTTAAAGGTATAGTTTATATCCAGTATTTTACCGTGCAAATCTGTCACCACAACCCCCCCAGGTAAGTTTTTGATTATATGCTGAGCAAAATCTTCATTAATTATTGCAGAGTCAGACATGGTTATAAGAAGTTTAAATAAATACTCTTTCGAAATGGTTCAGAACTAATTTTAACTGTTCGCCTTTCAGCGGTTTCTCTATAAGAGTCAAATCTCCTGCTCTAATTTTATCCTCAATGTCTACAGAAGAGGTTACCAGATAAATAAGACAGTGGTTAAAGTTCTTTAACTTTTTAACCTTGCTTATGAATTCCCATCCATTCATTCCGGGCATATTGATATCTAAAAGGATCAAATACTGGCAGTCTAAATTCTGATTAGATTTTAGAAAATCTAAAGCATATTCTGCCTCCTGGTAAAAGATATAGTTACTATACCCTTGCTTATCCAGTAATTTACCATGGATGATTCCAATAATAGGGTCGTCATCAATGAGCAGGATCTTAAACATAATCTTAGTTTTTGGTGGTTTGGTCCAAGGTCGCTTTATTCGAAATATCCCGAATAATTTTATCAAGTTCTACGGCTGAATTGACGATTTGATCTAGATAGAAAGTTTGTTCTCCTATATCAGCATCTGGACTTTCTTTTAATAGATTGATTAATCCCTGCATTCTGGCCAAAGGTGCTCTTACCACATGTGATTGTATCCATGCAATTTTTGATAATTTTTCATTCTGGTTCTCTATTGCCTTTATGTATTGGAGCCTGTCTGAAATATCATTGGCCTGGATGATATATGCCTCTTTTTCTGAGAAAACGAAAGGACTAAGATGAACCTCCACATCTATTATATTTTTATTGGCAGTGATATGCTTAAAATCTCCAAGATAACCCGAAAAATTAGCAGGAAGTTGATCTAAAATATCACCATGTTTTAATCTGAGAT
>JBFIMP010000338.1:0-2472 GCA_041611635.1 Christiangramia sp. | reverse complement strand
TCCAGGCTTGCCTGAGCCAATAGTAGGTCCCTGCTGAAATAAAGGGTGCTTATTAAAAAGGTTCCAATTCCTATTGCCAATACCAAAATGAGTGTTTGATTTTGAGGCCTGAAAAGATTCAACAGACTTTGTCTTGGAATAAAACCCCAACTGTTGGGAAAATATCTTTTGATTGCTTTCATGAACAAGTTAGCAACTCCGGCAAGCAGAGAAAAAGTAATAATAATGCCAAGTACGAAGAACACCGAGTATTTCCAGTCTTCAAGCAGCCAGAAAGCAAAGAGGAATATGAAAAGAAAAATAGAAGTTAATACCAGAGTCCCTGCTTTTTTAGAATTGGTACTTACCGTATTCTGAACCCTTAAAGTTTGCAGGGGTGAAACATATAAGGTCCCGATTAATGGGTATAAAGCGAATAGAACAGACATAAGTACACCTAGAAGTATTCCCATAAAGATCACCCTTGGAGCGAATGAGAATTCTACATCAACGGGCAGGATGTCCCGTAAAATTAAAGGAAATAGCTGTTGGAGCATTAAACCCAAAATGGTTCCGGCAACTCCTCCAATGAGTCCGATTATTGCGATCTGGATAAGGTAGATGGAAAAAGTTTGCTTTTTGGTGGCCCCCAGACATTTTAATACCGCAATAGATCTAAGTTTTTCTTTTATATAAATATGGATCGCGCTGGCGATACCTACACATCCTAATAGCAGTGCAATAAAGGCCACCAGGTTAAGAAATTTTCCAAAATTCTCATAGCGGCGTCCCAGCCTTTCACTCGTAGAAGTATGAGTATCCAGGTCTGCATCATTAGCATCGAGGATGGGATCTAATTTTTCATCGAACTTTTCCAGGTCCAGATTGGGATCGGCACGAAAATAATAATTGTAATCTATCCGGCTTCCCGTTTGAATAAGGCCTGTTTTTTCAATGAACCTATGTGGAATGATAACTGGTGGAGCGATAGAACTAAAAAGAGCAGCGCTGCCCGGTACCGATTTTAAAGCTCCGCCAACGGGTAATTCAACATTTCCTATTTTGATCTTATCACCCTTTTTTATTCCCAGTTGTAACATTAAAGTAGCGTCTACCAGGGCAACTCCCTTTTCCTGATAATCCTTAGCGGCTAAAACCGGTTCGGTTTCGAGTTCTCCATAAAATGGAAAACCGCCTTTTATGCCACGCACGCGAACAAGTTTGGTTCCTTCTTTTCCGGGGAAGGCAGCCATAGAGGCAAAGCTTATCTCTTCAGCTTCGGGACCACCCAGGGAGTCCATAATAACAGAAACCCTTTCGTTAGGTAGCTTTTCGGCATCAATAATATAATCTGCTCCCATCAGGGATTTAGACTGAAGGGCGATATTTTCTTTGAGGCTGTTGCTAAAGGACTGAATAGAAACTACCGCGGTGATGCCAAGCAGGATCGAGGCCATAAATAAAAACAGCTTACTGCTGCTGGCCTTCCCATCCCTGATAGCCATTTTTAAGAGCCAGCTAAAACCTGCTTTTCCCGAACTTTTAGATCTGGATACGATCATAATTGATTGTTAAGCATTTCCATGATTCTGCCGCCTCTCAATTTAAGGATACGCTCGGTTTTTTTAGCAAGTTCCATATCGTGGGTTACGATGACCAGGGTAGTGCCAGATTCCTCATTTAATTCGATGAGTAGTTCTATAACTTTCTTACCGGTCTCTTGATCAAGGTTACCGGTTGGTTCATCTGCGAAAAGTATTTCAGGTTTATTGCTGAAGGCCCGGGCTACGGCCACCCGCTGTTGTTCTCCTCCAGATAACTGTGAAGGATAATGATCATAGCGATCTCCTAGGCCAACTTTTTCCAGTAGTTCTTTCCCAATTTTTGTAGCATCGGCATCACCCCTTAATTCCAGTGGGACGGCCACATTCTCCAGGGCTGTAAGTGTTGGTATCAGTTGAAAATCCTGGAATACAAAACCTACTTTCTTATTTCTTAAGATCGCTCTTTGATCTTCATTCAGCTCATTTATCAGTGTTCCGCAAAGTTCTATGTTACCCGAATCTGGCTGGTCTAAACCGGCGCATAGCCCTAAAAGAGTTGTTTTTCCGCTTCCCGAAGGACCTACGATGGCAAAGGTTTCTTTCTCCTGAACTTCAAAACTGATATCTTCCAGTACCGTAAGTTCCTTTGAACCGCTGCGGTAACTTTTCTTCAGATTTTGAATACTTAAAATTTTTGCCATCTTCTTTCTTTTAGGTTTCTTTATCCATACAAACAAAATAAAGAAATGATTTCAATAAAATCTACTAAACCATGAGAAGCTTCACCTTATTTTTATCATTGTTTATGTTCCTGTTATTTAATTCCTGTGGTGAGAACAAGAAAGAAGCAGATGAGAAAACTGCCGGGGAAATTACAGATAGCGTAGTAGGCAGTGAGGGAAATAAAAAGGTCATTCTTTTCTTTGGTGACAGTCTTACTGCTGGTTAC
>JBFIMP010000337.1:0-2521 GCA_041611635.1 Christiangramia sp. | reverse complement strand
TTTCAAATGAAAAAATGGTTATTTCATGGCCACGGTCAATAAGGTCACAGATCTGGTTGACAATAAAGGTTTCACTTACAGTTGGAAAAGCGGAAACAATAAAGGCTATATTTAATTTCATTTTAGAACTAGGCATGCTTCAGGTCTTTTCGAAGGCTCGTTGATACCGTTCGGTAAACAAAACGGCTAAGCCTTCTGAATTCCACAAAACGTAATCCCAGAAGGTATAGCTTTATAAAGGTAAAATAATGCTTATCCTGAAAGGAAAGAGTCAGGAACATCGTTAATTTCTGATAGATATACTTCTTCATGTCTTCCCTGGTCAGGAATGGATTTAACATCCCGGCATAATTATCAAACAGGTGTCTTATACAACTCAGGTATACATTAATATGCCTGCTGTCTATCCTCTCAAAAGACCTGGCTACGGAGGTTTGTTTGTGCACATTCCATTGGGTAGTCACCTCTGGGATCTGAAAGAAAGGACACTGTGCGACCACCCTAAGCCATAAATGAGTGTCTTCCCAGACATGGAATTCTTCCGGGAACTTGTTCTTTTCCAAGATGGCCGAATGAACACATACCGAGTTAATTAAAAGGAATTTATCCCAGACGAATAAAAGAGGGTGGTCATAGATTTCAGGATCGTAAACAGGTCTTGTTTCATTTCCATTATTTCTTTTAATATTCATGCCAGTATTGAAAAGGCCTACGGGGAAGCTTTCTGAAGCGATCCGTGAATAAAGGATCTGTAAATGATCTTCAAAATACAGGTCGTCACTGTCCAGAAAGCAAATATATTCTCCCTTTGCCCCGCTAATCCCGTAATTCCTGGCGATACTTCTTTCTTCGTGCTTCTTATAAAAATATTTTACCCGTTCGTCCTGAAAGGAACTTACCACCTCTTTCGAATTGTCTGTAGACCCGTCATCTATGACCAGTAATTCCCAGTCTTTAAAAGACTGGCCTACCACAGATGCTATACTTTTGGGTAAATATGCCGCCCTATTATGGGTGGGAATGATTATAGAGAAAAACACCTTGTTCATTGAGTTCTTGATTGTCAGATTTCAGGCGTGGCCTGGCTTTAATATACTCCTGAAGCTTAGTTTCAGAAATCTCCTGAAATGATAGAAGCGGGAACTACGAACATAAAAATAGAGCAAAAAGAACCAGTCTTGAATTTTAAGCCGGTCTTCGTACATGATCTTCCACTCATAGGTCATCATTAATTTGAGCCTTTGTTCCTCCTGAAAGTCCGAAAGATGATGGAAGATAAGAAATCTAAAAAAAGCCATGCTCGCTTTATTCTTCGCATCAAAGTTATTGGTCTTTCCCGAAATACTTTCGGGGCTTATTCTTATCTGGACGCTGGCTTCGTTGATGGTATAGATGGGAAGTCCTTCCGAAAAATCGAACCATGCCCGGTCATCACTATGCCAGCCTAAAGGATATTTTTTTATACCGAACTTTTTATAACTGCTTTCCTGAAAAATATATTCCGATAACGAACTCCTGGTAGTTTTATCAAATTTTCTAAAAAAAGAATCTGTCACTTTTTCCCATTGTGGATGTTCAAATGTCCCGGACACCGTCCTGGAATCTTCATCAATAATGCTGGTGGCAAATCTTATAAGCCTGGACTTTCCCTCAAAATTTTTAAATTTTTCATACCAGCAAGCTACCACCTTGGGTTCCAGCATATCGTCATCTCCCAGTATCATGAACCACTCTTCCCCCCGGGTCATCTCAATACATCGGTCCCAGTGTGCCGGCAGACATTTCCCTCCCAGGTTTTCATCGAATTTCAGGTAAGTAATATCAAGAATCTCGAAGTATTTCTCTATCAAAGCCTCCGGATCTTCTGGAGAATGATCGTTGCCTATATAGACCTTAAAATCCTTGTTGGTTTGCCCGGCGAGGGAGGCCAGGGTCTCCTCAAAAAAAGCTATCTTATAATATGGAATAACAATGGCCAACATCTTAAATCAAGTATCTCTATATTTCAGTTTAGTTAAAAATGAAGATGATAATTAAATTTTAATTCACCCAATTGAGTCCTTTAAAAGTTTCCAGGCAACCTTAGGATGAACATCCCAAAACAAATTTCTTAACTGAAATTTCAGAAGTAATCGACCTTCCTGTATCCCCTGTGTTTTATTAATTTGAGTAGCCTGCTCTTCATGTAACCTAAATTGCACTAAACGTTTATCTATAAAACCTATTTTATAGTATTTCATCACTCTTAACCAATATTCAATATCAAGTGCCTGTTTAAAAGAAGTACTAAAACCTCCAATATTTACAAAACTTTCTTTTCTAAGCAATACAGCGGTAGGTTCACCTATTTTATTTTCTGGAAAGCTAAATATATTCTTATCTCTTAAATAAGTTCTTCCTACTGTAACCCCCTCTTTAACATGCAAATCTTCCCAGTAAATATGTAAGTCTTTATAGTTTTAAAACTATAAAGACTTACATATTTACTGGGAAGATTTGCATGTTAAAGAGGGGGTTACAG
>JBFIMP010000336.1:0-2541 GCA_041611635.1 Christiangramia sp. | reverse complement strand
TTCTTTTTCTTCACTATCTCCTTGCTCTATTTGTTTACCTAAATAAACCATCAGATACCCTTCTTCAATTTCTACCTCGGTACTGTTGGACGGGATAATACTCAATTCTCCTTCGTTGTTCTTAACAAAAAGCGGGATAATGTCGGGATCGGTCTTGCTGATCTCTATCAGCCCGTCGTAATGCTCCTTGGAATTAAGCTCTATTTCGTGAATGGAAGGATATTTACGGGCAAGATTAGTTAGTTTGATATAATCATCTGTCTGCGAAAACAAACCTTCCTTAGGATTGTTTTCTGGATCATACATCTCATCTGAAGATACAACCCTGAAAGAACCATTTTCACCAAAATGTTTCCTGAACTTTTCAATAGCATTAAGGTTCACCTCAGAATTTCCGGTCATAGCCATCAAATAACCCACATCGCTTAATTCAATATTATTGATTAGATCATCTGAATAAACATTTTCCTGGATAGCATCCAGCCCCAGTTCACGGGCCTTTTTAATATTGGCCCCATTGCTATCTACCAGCACTACATGTCTTTGATTTTTCTTCAGGTAAGAACCTATCAGCCTGGAGATGGTTGAAGCTCCAATTATAAGTATCCCCTGAGAATTTGTTAAAAATACTCCTACCAGCTGAGCAAATAATCTCGCGGTGGTAGCATTCAACAATACCGTTCCCAACACGATCATAAATACCAGCGGAGTGATATATTCAGCTCCCTGTACTCCCTGGCTGGCAAGTTCCAGGCCAAAAAGTGAGGCGATACCCGCGGCTACGATACCTCGAGGTCCTACCCAGCTAATAAATAGTTTCTCGTTGATTCTTAGAGAAGAACCAATGCTACTAACAAAAACACCCAGTGGTCTTATGACAAGAACAACCGCTCCAAATAGGATTAATGCCTTAATATCATAAACAAGTAATAAGTCTTCAACGTTTATGTTTGCCGCCAGTAAAATGAATAAAATCGATATCAGTAATACACTTAATGATTCTTTGAAATAAAGAAGTTCCTTTAGGTTAGGAAGATTGATATTACCCATCACCATTCCCATAACTACCACTGCTAAAAGTCCGCTTTCATGAGCGAAAAGATCGGCAAGTACAAACACTCCTAAAACGGTTGCCAGCGTAAGTACATTCAACAGATAATGCGGGATCACATTCTTTTTTATGGCAAAGGCCAGGGCATGGGCAAAGGTAAAGCCGAAAGTAAAACCGAATAGCACGATCTTTCCAAACTCCATAAGAGCAGTTTCGGTAAATTCTGTTCCCGTCCCCGCACTAATAAATTCGAACATCAATACTGCCACCAGGGCTCCAATTGGATCTATCAGGATACCTTCCCATTTTAAGATCGCAGAAATATCCTTCTTCAACGGTATATTCCGCAGAATGGGGGTAATAACAGTAGGACCAGTAACGATAATAAGAGCAGCGAATAGAAAACTTATCTGCCAGCTAAGATCAAATATAAAATGAGCAGCGATACCGGCACCTACAAAGGTTACGATCACTGCGATTGTGATTAGTTTTAGAATAACGGGGCCTACATTCAATATTTCGCCCTTGCGAAGGGTAAGTCCTCCTTCGAACAGAATGATCCCAATGGCCAGTGAGACAAAATAGAATAAACTGTCACCGGGAAATAATCCCGATTCGCCATCCCATATAGGTTCGATCAATTTGGATCCATCTGCGGTATAAAATGTAGATATAGGTCCAACGGCAAGGCCTATGAGTATTAAAGGCAGAATAGCCGGAATCTTAAATCTCCACGCCAACCATTGAGCCAGTATACCCAAAATCACTATTCCTGCTAATTCTATCATGCGTTTTAAATTTACTTATAAAAGCTAAAAATATTAAAAATGTTTAACTCTGAAAGCTTAATATATAAAGGCTTTCTATAATGTTATCCTGTTAAATGAAGTAAAAATAATTCGAAAAGGCTTTAACTTTTTCTATTTTGCGGGGAGTTTGTAAAAAAATAAACCATGACACTATATCCCATTGAAGCAGGAAATTTTAAACTGGACGGGGGTGCAATGTTTGGAGTGGTCCCCAAGAGCCTCTGGAACAGGACCAATCCGGCAGATTCTAACAACATGATAGATATCGCGGCCAGATGTCTTTTAATTGAAGATGGCGACCGGCTAATGCTCATAGATACCGGCATGGGTGACAAGCAAAGCGACAAATTCTTCAGCTATTATTATTTATGGGGCGATGATACTATCGATAAATCTTTAAAAAAGTACGGTTTTCACCGTGATGACATTACCGACGTTTTCATGACCCATCTTCATTTTGACCATTGTGGCGGCAGCATCCAATGGAATAAAGACAGAACAGGCTACGAACCAGCATTTAAGAACGCGCGTTTCTGGAGTAACGAAGAACACTGGAAATGGGCTACAGAACCAAACGATCGTGAAAAAGCTTCCTTTCTAAAGGAAAATATTATTCCCATGCAGCAAAGTGGAAAATTACATTTTATTCACCGAGAGGATAATAAAAGCTTTTCTACTTAC
>JBFIMP010000335.1:0-2547 GCA_041611635.1 Christiangramia sp. | reverse complement strand
GTTAAGGCGGGTGCAAAGATATAAAAATTAATTAATTATGTTCTTTTTATAAACAAATTTCTGTTTATATCTTCCTTCCCTGTTTTTGCAGCTGATTTTCGGTGAGATCCTTATATTCTTTTCTTGCTTTAAAGATCTCGATGCCTTTAAATACCGCTTCTTTAAAAGAGTTGATATTTGCTTCGTTCTTACCCGCTATTTCAAAAGCGGTTCCATGATCTGGTGAAGTCCTCACTTTATTTAATCCAGCGGTGAAGTTTACCCCCATCCCAAAGGAAAGGGTCTTGAAAGGAACCAGACCCTGGTCATGGTAAGAAGCTATTACCGCGTCAAAATTCTTATAATTCTTGGTTCCAAAGAAACTGTCTGCCGCATAAGGACCAAAAACAAGGTCTCCCTTGTCCCTTAATTTCTTAATGGTAGGCTTTAAGACCTCTTCGTCTTCCTTCCCTATAAGACCATTATCCCCACTATGCGGATTAATACCCAGAACAGCGATTTTTGGTTTCCTTACCCTAAAATCACTTTTCAAAGTTTCCTGGATGATTTTGATCTTTTTCTCGATCAATTCCGGAGTAATAACAGTAGCGATATCCTTTAGGGCCACATGGTCTGTTAACAACCCTACCTTAAGATTATCTGTGATCATAAACATAAGGCTTTGACCTCCAAGTTCTTTAGCCAGGTAATCTGTATGACCCGGAAAATTGAATTTATCAGATTGTATGGTAGCCTTATTAATAGGTGCTGTTACCAGAACATCGATATCATCCTTCTTCAATGCTGCCGTAGCAGCCTCTAAAGATCTAAAGGCGTATTCACCAATCTTTACATCTTCCTCGCCAAAGTTAATATTGACGTTCTCCTTCCACACATTCACCACGTTCACTTTCCCGTCTACCGCGTTTGAGGGCTGATCTATCGCATGCAGGTGAATAGACAGCTTATATTGTTTCTTTAAAAAATTGAGAATCTTAATATTCGCAAAGATAATTGGGGTACAAAAATCGAGCATCCTGGAATCATCAAAGGTCTTAAGTACAATTTCACTACCAATTCCATTAAGATCACCAATACTAATTCCCAATTTGATCATTTCGGCCTGTTTCATAAAGTTTCCCGATATAATATTTTAATTTTACACACAAATGTAACCATTATTATAGAAAGGAATGTTCACAGGAATAGTAGAAGAACTAGGAAAGATCGTTAAGCTGGAAAAATCTGGCACTAATCTCGACATTACCGTTGAAGCAGGAATGACACCTGAATTAAAAATAGACCAGAGTGTTTCTCACAACGGGGTATGCCTTACCGTAGTTTCCAAAGATAACGGGCAATACAAGGTTACAGCAGTAAACGAAACACTGGTCAAGACCAGTCTGGGTATGCTAAAAAGTGGTGAGTTGGTGAATCTTGAACGCGGAATGAAACTAGGAGCCCGTTTAGACGGTCATATTGTACAGGGGCATGTAGATCAAACCGCAAAATGCAAAAGTATAAAAGAAGCCGACGGAAGCTGGGAGTTCACTTTTGAGTACGATCCTACTATTGGAAATATCACCATAGAAAAAGGATCAATTACCGTTAATGGGGTAAGCCTAACCGTCGTAAATTCAAGAATCAATGAATTTAGCGTCGCTATTATCCCTTACACTTATGAACATACTACTTTTAAATACCTCAAAGCTGGGGATACAGTTAACCTGGAATTTGATGTAATTGGGAAATACGTGAAAAGGATTACTGAGCTGTCTTAGCGCTCCCGAAATCACGCAACTTATAGCAACCGTACATCAAACCTACAGCCATGAGTATATAAACATAATCGTCTATAGGCAAACATAGCCCGGGAGGTGGCGGCACCCCGTTTCCACCGTTTCCTCCATTCCCTCCGGGATCACACGGTGGTCCTTTATGGCGCTTTTCGGTTGGAGCCGGCGGACCATCTTTCTGCGCATAGGAATTAACCGAGACCCCCACTAAAAGAGTAATGCATAGCAATATACATCTAATTTGCTCCATTGATGTTCGGTTAGTATTTACGGCGAATGCCCTGATAACTATAATTATAAAATCACTTACTAAAGTAAGAATTTTCCTTGACGATTTAAGCTTTTTGCTCTATAAAGGTAAAGGCTAAAATACTTACTTTAATAAAATATACGCAATAAGAAACACTTTAGTTTTTGAAACCAAAATAGAGAGTCAAAATTGAATTTATATACCTGTTATTCAATACTTTATGTTTTATCAAATTTATATAATTTGTAAATTCAATTCAAAATTAAATCATCAGATTTTAAAACTCTGAGGCTAAATGTGTTATCTATTGATTTTCTTTTTTACAGAACTTTTCGTTTTAACACCTGTTCTATGTTCTGAGTGAAAACTTGGATCATTCAAAAACATGAAACTTCAAATCGTATTTTTCTATCTGTTAAGCTAAATGAAGCTATTATGGGGATGTTAATTGACTGAATTTCAGTAAAAAGCTTTCAAAATTTTGCATATATCGTTAAAACAATTACCTATTCCGTTAACCAT
>JBFIMP010000334.1:0-2550 GCA_041611635.1 Christiangramia sp. | reverse complement strand
TTTTTAAACAATTACAAACAGTTTGAAAACATAGACTCCAGAAAAGAAATTGAGCAGCTAGCAGAGCAATTTGAAGCCAGATTAGAGGCTATCTCTGAACTTGAAAACAAGATTAAAAAGACCAAAGCCATCAAAAATGCCATTCCGCTGGCAATAGATTTAAAGGAAATCGTTAACCAGGGAAGAGCATTAAAAAAAGAACTGGATGCTATCTATACCGGGAGCAATATCCAAAACGATGTGCAGCAAATCTCGAATAACTGGATAAAACTGCGAGAGAATTTTTCCAGTTATCAGGAAAGAGCCGAGGAAAATGAAAAACAGATTACAGGTCTTAATAACCAGATTTCAAAAACAGAACAACATTTAGAGCAATTCGTGGCCAATACCGATTTTGAAAATATCGAAGAAGCATGGAAAGCTTTGATGCCTGAAGCTGAGGCCTCGGAACTTCGCCAGGAAAAGCAAAAAATCTCTAAACGCATCGATGACTCGAGGGCTAGTATAAAACTTCTCAACGAGCAATTGGAAAGGTTGAAAAAACTGGATACCGAGACGGGAAAAGAAAAGCTACAGGAAAAACTGATGGAAAAGAATGCTCTTTTTACCAGCCTGAGCAATGAATGCAAAGAACTGGAGCGTAGGCTTAAAAATCAGCAGGAACGCCTTAAAAGGATGAAAGAACTGCAGGAACAGATCGCAGAAAAGGAAAAACGAACCAAACGCTGGAGACTGCTGAACGAACTCATTGGAGACTCCAAGGGGAAACAATTCAATGATTTCGCACAGGATCTGACCCTTTCACAATTATTAAAACTGGCTAATCTGCGTTTACAGGATCTTAATGATAGATACCTTATCGACAAACCCGAACCTGAAGAAGACGATGGCCTGGTTGCAATAGATGAACATATGGGCGGGCAGCGAAGATCTGTAAAAACGCTTTCTGGCGGAGAAACTTTTATTTTAAGTTTAAGTATGGCCTTGGCATTATCTGACCTCGCCTCTAAGAATGTGGAGATCAACAGCCTTTTTATAGACGAAGGCTTCGGCACCCTGGACCCGGAAACTTTGGATCAAACCCTGGACACCCTGGAAAAGCTACAGGCAGAAAGCTCCAAAACTATTGGGATTATTAGTCATGTGGATTCTCTGAAAGAGCGAATTACCACGCAGATAAAGCTCACCCGCAACGGGCAGGGCTATAGCAGTTTAAGCATATATTAAAAAAAGCCCCGTAAGTTGTACGGGGCTTCAGTTTCTAGGCTAATTCAATGATTAAAAAAACTTAAACAATCATTGTATTAAAATTTAATCTTTATTTTTCCATATAAAACCTCCTACTTTAGTTCTATATATTTACGAGAAAAACAAGCCTGCAGTTTTAATAAAACGGATCATACAGCTTAAAACATTAATTAATTAGCAATAATTTATCTAAATTATCAATTTTATAAACGCATTTAGACCATTTTAGACGCGCTTTACTTAATTAAATTTATTAAGCCTGGAAAATTTTAATTATAAATTTCTGGCTCGTTATATTTACATCTCAATCCTTTATCTATGGAGAAGAATATTTTAATTCCTACAAATTTTTCAAAACATTCATGGAACGCTCTCATTTTTGCCATGAACCTTTATAAAAAGCACCCCTGCACTTTCCACCTAATTAATGTATATCAATCTCAAAACTTTTTATCTGAAGCCCTTCCCCTTGGAAAAGCAAAAGATGATGATAAGGAAAGTGAGGAAGATATCTCTGAAAATGGCCTGGACCGTATGATGAAAGGTTTGGGATTTAGAAAGGAAAACCAGAAGCACCAATTCAAAACTATTTCTTTTAAAGGTAATCTGGTTGAAGGAATTCAGGAAAGCGCCGAAAAATATGGAATAGATCTAATTGTCCTGGGGTCTAACGGAGAAACTGCCGGAATAAATTCCTCCAACGATAGCAAGATCTCAAAAATCACCGAAGAGGTTGAACAATGCCCTATCCTGGTCGTGCCTGAGGAGTTTGAATTGAGAACTGAAAAAATTCTTGAGATAGTTTTCCCAACGAATCTTAGATTACCTTTTAAACAAAAAGAACTGGTGCCAATCATAGAACTAGCCCAAAGTCTTCATGCCTCTATCAAGATATTATATATAAATAGTGATAATAAAAAACTAACCGAGGAACAGGAAGAGAACCAGAAGGAATTAGGTAAATATTTCACCGATGTTTCCTATAGCTTTCATATGCTTACCCAAACTACTCCCTCTACTGGGGTGCACTTGTTCATAGAAAGCAGGGATTGCGATTTTCTGGCTTTATACCAGCGAAAACAAGGATTTTTCTCGAGGCTTTTCAGACCTACCCGGTCGAATGAAATTAATTTTGATCCTAAACTTCCAGTACTCATCCTGAAAGAAATGAATTAAAAAATGGAATAAAGCTACCTATCCCGGTGTTTAACTTAGAGGATTGAGCAGAATTCCAGAGAATAAATCGGCTACCTGGCTAATGGCTGGATAAGAATACAACTATACCTTCGGGTTTTAACTCCA
>JBFIMP010000333.1:0-2562 GCA_041611635.1 Christiangramia sp. | reverse complement strand
GCCTGATATTAGCGAAAAGTCCAAGTTCCTTTCTAAGTTTAAGCAATCCCTGTTCCGGCCTAACCTTGGCCGATGGATCATTATCATATTTTGGATCTCCAATTGCCCCGAATAGCACAGCGTCAGATTTTTTACATAGTTCCAGTGTGTTTTCAGGCAACGGATCCCCCAATAGATCTATTGCGGCTGCACCCACTACAGCTTCTTCAAAATTGAACTCATGATCAAATCTATCTGCAACAGCCTTCAGCACTTTCACCGACTGCTGCGTTATTTCAGGACCAATCCCGTCCCCGGGAAGTACGGCTATATTGAATTTCATATTTTTTCAGTTTGTAGGGTTTGTTGCGGTTCTGCCTGACTTCCGCTTCTATTCTTCTCAAATTTTTTTATCACATCCAGTTTACTGGTTAAAAAGTCGATATCGTCATACCCATTAATAAGACAGGTTTTTTTGTAGGGGTCGATATCAAAATCTTCAAATTCACCTGAGCTTTGAATGCTAATCTTCTGTTCTTCAAGATCGATGATCAGCTTTTCTTCGGCATCTTTTTCTACAGCAGTGAATAGTTTATGAAGAAAATCGGGACTTACCTGTACGGGTAATAACCCATTATTCAATGCATTTCCTTTAAAAATATCTGCAAAATAGCTGGATACTACAGCTTTGAATCCGTAGGCTTTTATAGCCCAGGCGGCATGTTCACGACTGGAACCGCAACCAAAATTATTTCCTGCAAGTAGAATGGAACCGGAATATTTATCCTGATTCAGCACAAAATCTTCGTTTGGCTCTCCAGTTTTATCAAAACGCCAGTCCCGGAAAAGATTCTCTCCGAAACCTTCCTTATCTGTCGCTTTTAGAAAACGAGCCGGAATGATCTGGTCTGTATCTACATTTTCAGCATCTAATGGCACGACCGTATCTGTTAATTTTATAAACTTTTCCATTTAATTCAATGTTTGGGTGTAATCTGAAATTTTACCTGAAATAGCGGTGGCAGCTGCGGTTAGCGGGCTGGCCAGGATGGTTCTGGAGCCAGGGCCCTGTCTGCCTTCAAAATTTCTATTACTTGTAGAGACACAATATTCCCCTTCAGGAATTTTATCATCGTTCATAGCAAGACATGCTGAACATCCCGGTTGTCTCAAGGTAAAACCGGCTTCTTCAAATACCTTATCCAAACCTTCAGTCTTGATCTGTTCTGCTACCTGACGGCTACCAGGCACGATCAACGCGTTTACATTTTCAGCTTTCTTTTTTCCTTTGATGTAAGAAGCCGCAACTCTGAAATCTTCAATTCTGGAATTAGTACAACTACCTATGAAAATATAATTAATCGGCTTTTCCAATAAGGTTTCACCCGGTTTAAAGTTCATATAAGCAAGTGCCTTGGCATCACTTTTATTCCCTTCAACAGGAATAGATCCTGTAAGCTTGATCCCCATTCCCGGATTGGTTCCATAGGTGATCATAGGTTCTATATCTTCAGCTTCAAATGAATATTCCTGGTCGAATTCTGCATCAGCGTCTGTTTTCAAAGTTTCCCAATGAGCTTTCATTTTTTCAAACTCAGCGCCTTTTGGAGCGAATTCTCGTCCTTTCACATATTCTATGGTTGTCTGGTCTGGAGCGATCAATCCGCCACGAGCGCCCATTTCAATGCTCATATTACAAACGGTCATTCGGCCTTCCATAGACATTTCCTCAAAAACATTACCTGCGTATTCGCAGAAATATCCTGTACCTGAATTTGTGCCTAGTTTACTGATGATGTATAGGATGACATCTTTAGGAAGCACTCCGTTTTTAAGTTTTCCGTTTACATTAACTCGAAGCTTCTTAGGTTTTTCAACCAGCAAACACTGGCTGGCAAAAACCTGAGTGACCTGACTGGTTCCAATTCCGAAAGCAATTGTTCCAAAGGCACCATGAGTAGAAGTGTGGCTATCACCACAAACTATGGTCATTCCCGGTTGGGTAATTCCAAGTTCGGGAGCCATTACGTGAACAATGCCATTATAGGGATGTCCCAAACCGTAAAGCGTGATATTGTTTTCTTCACAATTCTGGCTAAGTTCCTTTAATTGTTTTCTGGACAACAGATCCTTCACCGGCAAGTGCTGATCTTTTGTAGGTGTATTATGATCTGCTGTTGCAACGATCTGGTCCGGACGAAAAACCGGAATATCTCTTTCCTTTAATTCATTAAAAGCCTGTGGGCTGGTCACTTCATGTATCAGATGCTTATCGATATATAAAATGTCCGGCCCATTAGGTATGCTTTCCACAACATGGGAATCCCATATTTTGTCAAATAAAGTTTTCTTCATAATCTATCAAGCAATTGCTCTGGAGTTCTTTTTAAAGATGTCCATTATAGTGTGAATGTCATGATCTGCCACTTCTTTCTTAGCATCGGCGAAATTCAGGAATTCGTGATATACATGATCTAATTCGAGTTTGGTAAGATCGTATCCCATTTTCTTCGCTTTATACGCCAGGGCTGCTCTTCCGCTACGGACAGTTAAAACAATAGCCGACTCGGTGACCCCGACATC
>JBFIMP010000332.1:0-2570 GCA_041611635.1 Christiangramia sp. | reverse complement strand
GATCGTGGTCTTCTGGCACAATATCCTCCAGGATCTCCCTTCAAAACCCTGAATGCTCTTATAGGTCTGCAGGAAGAAGTGGTGGGCATCAAGGATGGTTTTTCCTGTAATCACGGATATTCCTACGGTAGAGGAAGAAAGTTAGGTTGCCATGCTCATAAAAGCCCGTTATCCATGATCCCGGGTATAGCCCAGTCCTGCAACGCATATTTCGCCAACGTATACAGAAGGATCATCGAGAAGTATCCTACTCCGCAGCAAGGAATGGATGCCTGGAACGCTCATTTAAAAAGTTTTGGCCTAGGACAGTATATGGGGAACGACCTGAGTACAGGACAGCCCGGGAAGATCCCAGATTCAGATTACTACAACCAGATCTATGATTATCCTACTTACAAATGGTATTCTACAGCGACGATTTCTAATGCCATAGGCCAGGGAGAAGTTCTAATGACCCCGATTCAACTTGCGAATATGGCTGCAACCATAGGTAATAAAGGCTGGTATTACACTCCTCATATCCTGAAAGAAATAGAAGGCGACCCCATTAAAGAGGAGAAATTCACCAAAAAGAACTTTACAACCATAGAAGCCAGGCATTTTGAACCGGTGATCGAAGGAATGCATGAGGTATACAAAAGCGGAACAGCGTCTACCCTGAGAATTCCAGGGGTTGAAATCGCCGGAAAAACAGGTACCGCTGAAAATTTCACCAAGATAAATGGCAAAAGAGTTCAATTAACAGACCACTCGATATTTGTAGCTTTCGCTCCTGTAGAAAATCCTAAAATTGCGATCGCTGTATTCGTGGAAAACGGATACTGGGGAAGCAGATACGCAGGAAGAATGGCGAGTCTTATGATCGAAAAATACCTTAAGGGAACTATTACCAGAACAGATATGGAAAGCTGGATCTTAAGCCACAGCCTGGAAGACGAGTATGCAAAACCATTAAGCGGAGAACCTTTTAGAATTAATCAGTAAATGAGTAAAAGCAGCGCGGGATTTGACTGGATAAGCATATTCATTTATTTAGCTTTGATATTTTTTGGCTGGGCCAATATTTATTCAGCCTCTCTGGGATCAAGTTCAGGCTCTTATTTCGATATGAGTCAGCCTTACGGGAAACAGGCGCTTTTTATCGCCCTAAGTATTTTTCTTATCGTGATCATCCTTTCTATTGAGGCTAAATTCTATCAACGTTTTTCGAGTATTATCTATATCATCTCACTCCTTTCCCTGGCCGGATTATTTGTTTTTGGTAAAACGATATCCGGGGCTACTTCGTGGTATTCTTTTGGGAGTTTCGGGGTACAACCTTCAGAATTCGCAAAATTCGCTACAGGGCTTGCTCTGGCAAAGTATTTAAGCGACATACAAACCAATATAAAAAGGCTAAGCCATCAAGTAAAGGCATTTATTATTATTGCCATCCCAGCGATCCTGATAGTACCTCAGCCCGATCCTGGAAGTGCTCTGGTGTATGCAGCTTTCTTTTTCCCTCTGTATCGTGAAGGACTTTCTGGCTTTTACCTGGTTACCGGTTTAACCGCAGTAGCTGTTTTTGTTCTAACCCTAGTGGTAGGTCCAATTTGGGTAAGCGTTGCTGCTTTGTTCATTGGAATGATACTTTTCTTCAGAAAAAGAAAAAAACGACCTGGACGCTTATTAATTACCTTATTTGCGATCGTATCTATAGGGCTTAGCTTTTCAGTGAATTATATTTTTGAAAATGTCTTTGAACAAAGGCACCGGGACAGGTTTAATATTGTTCTTGGAAAAGAGGTGGATTCTCGCGGAATTGGTTATAACACCAATCAAAGTGAAATCGCGATTGGTAGCGGTGGCTGGTTTGGCAAAGGCTGGACCGAAGGGACCCAGACCAAAGGTCACTTTGTACCCGAACAACACACCGATTATATCTTTAGTACAGTTGGTGAAGAATGGGGATTCCTGGGAAGCGCCATGGTTGTATTACTATTTGTCTTCTTATTGATTAGGCTTCTTGTGCTGGCTGAAAGGCAACGAAACCAGTTTTACAGGGTTTATGGATATTCTGTGATAGGAATATTGTTTATCCACTTCCTGGTGAATATTGGAATGGTTATAGGTATCTTCCCAACAGTAGGGATCCCTCTACCCTTCTTTAGTTATGGAGGATCGGGATTATGGGGATTCACTATATTGCTCTTCATCTTTATAAAGCTGGACTCAGACCGACTCTCCTACTAGGAGCATTTATCTGCCATTAGAAGAATTGCAGCAACTACTAGAATAAGTACCGGATAGATATATTTTCTTTTCATTTCATCAAACATAAAAAAACCCGGAAACAAAGTTCCGGGTTTTTACTTTTATATGAACTCTTAGTTCTTCACTTTATTCTTTCTCTCAACATCTGCCAGTTTATTCTTGGTGATATTGTTCATTTTAATATCTGAAAGCACATTGATCGCTTCTTCAATATAAACATCCTTGCTCAGGCTTTCATGCCATCTCTGCCTTTTCTCCTTTAATATAGTGTCTGTGGCGAAACGATCTGCTTCATATGGAAGTGAAGTATAGGTTAG
>JBFIMP010000331.1:0-2581 GCA_041611635.1 Christiangramia sp. | reverse complement strand
TTTTGAAAGTCATTTCAATAAAATGGTGCCCGAGGATCAACCCTATTATAAGCATACCCTGGAGGGATCTGATGATATGCCCGCTCATATTAAAAGCGCTTTGACCGGAGTATCCCTGCAGATTCCAATTTCAAATGGAAAACTTAACTTAGGGACATGGCAGGGAATTTATCTTTGTGAACATAGAAATAATGGAGGCTCGAGAAAACTGGTGCTTACCGCGATGGGTAAGGAACATGCCTGAAAATTTATCTTAATTATCAAGAATGATGGGAGTGTTTTTTAGTATAGATTTTTCACTGCCTCTTACCAATCCGGTATTAAAGTTCCTCATCATTCTTATCATTATACTCGTTATACCCTTAGTTTTTAATAGATTAAGAGTGCCCTCCATACTCGGTTTGATCCTGGCGGGAGCGGTAATTGGTCCTTTTGGTTTGAACCTTATCGAAAGAGATAGTGGTATCATTCTTTCAGGTACAGCGGGGTTGCTTTACATCATGTTTCTGGCCGGGCTTGAAGTTGATATGGGGGACTTCAGTAAGAATAAGACAAAAAGTATCATATTCGGACTCTACACTTTCAGTATTCCCATGTTACTCGGAATACTTGGAGGTTACTATGTTTTGAATTTTTCGATTCTAAGCTCAGTGCTCCTGGCAAGTATGTTCGCTTCTCATACTCTTATCGCCTATCCAATTATCAGGAAACTTGGAATTACCCGGAATATCGCGGTAAATATTAGTGTGGGAGGAACCATCATCACAGATACTCTTGCACTTTTGGTGCTTGCAGTGATCGTAGGAATGGCCAAAGGTGAAGTTGGTTCCTTGTTCTGGTTTAAATTAACAGCCTCTGTTCTTTTATTTGGGTTTACCGTGCTGTTTATCTTTCCCTTGATTGGAAGATGGTTTTTTAGAAAAATAGAAGACAATGTTGCTCAATATATTTTTGTGCTGGTCATGGTATTCCTTGCTGCGTTCCTGGCAGAGCTGGCAGGGGTAGAAGGAATTATTGGCGCTTTCCTTGCAGGTTTATCTTTGAACAGACTTATTCCTAGAAATTCGGCCCTCATGAACCGGGTGGAATTCGTTGGTAACGCCATTTTCATACCCTTTTTCCTGATAGGAATAGGTATGCTTATAAACTATAAGCTGTTTTTTGAAGATTTGGATACCCTTATTGTTGGTGGGGTAATGATCCTTATCGCAACCTCCTCAAAATACCTGGCGGCATATTTCACGCAGAGAACATTCAAATTTTCTAAAGATGAAAGACTGGTGATCTTTGGATTAAGTAATGCCCAGGCTGCCGCTACTCTGGCAGCCGTTCTAATTGGTTATAATATAATCCTGGGTCAGCAGGAAAATGGAGAGCCTATTAGATTGCTTAATGAAAGTGTTTTAAATGGAACAATCTTGATGATCCTTTTTACTTGTACCGTAGCAACTATATCTGCTGCAAAAGGCGGTAAGGGAATTTTAATTTCTGAAGCCGGGAAGAATAGGTCAGATGAACCTGCCATGGCCGAGCGTATTTTGATTTCTGTAAAGAACATACATAATGTAGAGGAATTGATCAATCTGGCGATCCTTTTGAAGTCTGACTCTGGCACCAAATTATATGCCCTAAATGTTCTGGACAATAAAAGAAATGACCTGCAGGAAGAAAAGATGGCTCAGCGACTTTTAAGCAGAGCTGCTGAAATTGCGACTGCCAGTAATGATCATTTGTATCCTGTCTTGAGATATGATTCAAATTTCAAGAATGGTATTCTTAGTACTGTGCGCGAAAATAGAATCACAGATATTTTACTGGGCCTGCATGTCAAAGAAAAATTGTCTGATTCCTTTCTTGGTGACTTAACTGAAGAGGTACTTGCTAACATTCAGGCCAACACCTTTATTTATAAATCTTACTTTCCTATAAATACTATTAAGAGACATCTGGTATTTTTGCCCGAAGGAGTAGAGAACGATACCGGTTTTCCCACTTTACTGAATAAGATCTGGCAGTTAGGAAGAAATTCCGGAGCGAAAATAAATATTTACGGAACAAAGAGATGTCTGGAAATTTTGGAGAAGGTTCGAAAGGATTATCCCCTCGAATCTGAGTTTTTCCCTATCAGAAGTCTGAATAATATTTTGAATACTCTGGAAACATCAAAAGATGATGATAACGTAGTTATGGTTTTTAGAAGTAAGGAAGTGTCTCCCCAGGACTATTTTCCGCGAAACATTAAAGAACAACTTATAGAGACTTTGAATACTAAGAATTTTATTCTTACTTATATCTATAATGATAATTCCCTGGATCAAAACAGCAGTAATCTTATGGATGCATCAGTAATTGGTCCCGTGGAAAAGTTAGATGATTTATTCCGTCAAATATCAGGTTTGTTCAGGAGGACTGTAAAATAAAAAATCCCGCAAAAAGCGGGATTTTTTTATAAGAGAGTGTAATCGTTTTATTTTACTTTTTCTACAATTGCTTTAAAAGCCTCTGGGTTATTCATCGCCAAATCGGCAAGAACCTTACGGTTCAATCCAATTTCACTGGCTTTAAGTTTCCCCATGAATTG
>JBFIMP010000330.1:0-2592 GCA_041611635.1 Christiangramia sp. | reverse complement strand
CACCCCGCCATCAGACCAGCTTTTAGTTGTGTTCTGTATAAAATTGTTAGCTGTTATAGCCTGAGAATTCTGGAAGTTTAAGGCAAAAACATGACCGCCGGTCTCTATTTCCACGCCTACACCAAAGGGATTATAATAATCTGTTTGCAGATCTTCTGGCCTGCTCAATCCATTAACTATTGTATAATCTGCTATGATAGAGATTCTTTTAAAGATTTTTACCCGTGCACCAAAACCAAGCGCAAATAGATTTTCTGAATCTTCAAAATCCTGAACCTGAGCCTCAGGCCTTATCAGAAAACCAGGATTAAACATTACAGAAACTCCCGGACTAAATTTTCTAGCCAGAATCACCTGTAAGAAATGAGAGATCCTGTCAGATTCCTTATTAAATTCATTTCTGGAGAAAGGCTCCCGGGTGATCCAACTGCTCTGGCCAAATAAGGTCACAGAAAGCGGCAGACCATCTTCTTCCTGCCAGAGCAACCTGTATTTCACAAGCCCGCTGTAGGATTCATTAAACTTGCTTCGAGCTACACCAACCGTTAAAGCATCGGTAATTCCATAATCAAACCCCAGATAAAGGTCGGTTGCGACATCAAGGCCAAATAACGTATTAGAACCTCCAAACTCACCACCTATATCTCCAAACCTATGTCCAACCCAGAAGGCGAGGTCTTTTGCCTTCTGCGTCTCGTTGGTCTGCAATAAAACAAGTCTCGGACTTTTGAATGTAGCCTGAATTTTATAGTCTTTCTCTTCAGAAATACTTGCCATGATGCTGTCTACATCCTGAGCCTGAATGATTGCACAGATTAGAAAAACCGGAATCAGTAAAATTCTTTTCATGGTGTAATAATTTGATAATTGGCGTTTACAGTTACTTCTATAACTTCAGCTATATTCTCCCAAAGTATCTTCGGGATCTTAATATCGTGATCTTTACAGGCTACCTCGAACCTGGACTCC
The DNA here is from genome assembly GCA_041611635.1 of Christiangramia sp. Classification (GTDB taxonomy): domain Bacteria; phylum Bacteroidota; class Bacteroidia; order Flavobacteriales; family Flavobacteriaceae; genus Christiangramia. The sequence goes on along the minus strand of JBFIMP010000330.1, from coordinate 1,623 downwards.
AACACCAAGCTTTTACCATTATCCTGCAAGGTTATGGTCGCAGGAAGCTCCCTTTCCCTGGAAATTCCATGCACAGTAAAATCTCCTTTGAAAACAATCTTTTGAGGAGATTTCGACTCTATATCAATAGGACTACTGCTCTCGCCTTTAAAAATTGCCTCCGGATATTTTTCGCTTTCTACATAATTCTCATTAAAATGTTCCTGCATTAAGGACTTTTCAAATTCAAAAGATCTCATTTTCACCTTAAATGAAATAGCTGCATTTTTAGAATTAATAACCGAAATACCTTCTTTAGACACGGCCTCTATATCTTCTACAGGGGCCGACGAAAAAAAACTAACCTCAGCTGCGGTTGTCTGGTAAAATTGGCCATATACCGAACTAAAATTCGAACATATAATCGTGAATATTATAACCAGGTTAAGACGCATATGACATATTTACGAAAAAAATAAGGGTAGAGTTTTCACCTTTACCCTTATAAATTTATTGAATATTTCTTAGAAAGAATTTTATTTATCTGCCAAACAGTTAAATATCTTCATTTTTCATAATATAATCTGACAAAAATTTTGCATCTTTTTGAATACCTCCCAGAGTTGCAGAACCTCTGGTATGCAACCATGGTAACCCTATAAAATAAAGTCCCTCAATATTGCTAACGCCTCGGTAATGCTCGGGATAACCATTTTTAGCAAGCTCAAGGCCTTCTATCCAGCTGAAATTTGGCCTGTACCCGGTAGCCCAGATAATATTCTTAAGGTCTTTTATCCTTTTCTTTTCTGTCACTATTAATTCTCCTTCTGCATTTTTTGTTTTTCCCACTGGCTCTACATTATCTCTGTCCAGAATTTCCTTTACCGGGGTTCCTATAACTGGCTGCCGGCTGTTTGAAATCTTTCTCCCCACCCAGGTATCTCTGCTAAAACTTAAGAATCCCGATTTTGTGAACCACCACCATAAGGTCTTCCCTAATATTTCCTGCGGAAGTACTTTTACATCTGTGTTACCCGAAAAATAAACATCCCGGTCATCCCGGGAAACCTCATCAAGGATCTGAAATCCGCTATCCCCTGCTCCAACCACCATCGTCTTACCCTCCTGAAGTTGACCCGGATTCTTGTAATAATTACTATGTATCTGGAAAATATCCTCGTCTATCTTTTTAGAGAATGGAGGTGTATAGGGAATATGGAAAGGCCCGGTCGCGATGACCACGTTCCTGGCTTCAAGATCACCCTGCGGACTCTTCAGTATAAAATGCCCTGATTCTTTTGATATATTTTCAATAAGGGTGTTCAGCTGAATTGGAAAATCAAATTCTTCAACGTAGTCTTTAAAATATTTTGCGACTTCGGTCTTTGAAGGATAATGACCTTTTTTTGCCGGAAATTTCATCCCGGGCATATTATTGAATTCTGAAGGCGTAAATAAAGTAAGTGAATCCCATCTATTAAGCCAGGATGCACCGATCTCTGACTCCTTATCCACGATCAGGAAATCCTTCTCCTGCTCTTTAAGATAGTAAGCCATGGCCAAACCGGCCTGGGCAGCACCTACAATAATAAATTCCAGCATCACTTTTGATATTTTTCGCAAAAGTAAGGCTAATTAAAGGTT